>LUTY01001645.1 GCA_001640045.1 Candidatus Thiomargarita nelsonii
TCCCTTTTGATGAGCCATTTCTAAACCCTTAGCGATTTGTAAGCCAACCCTTAAAGCCGTTTTTAAATCCATTTGACCATATTTCTTTAACCACGCTTCGCCGTCTATCGCGCCTTCAACGTATTCAGTGACGAAGTAAGCACGCTCCTGGTTCAAAACGTCGGCATATCCATAATCTAAAGGTTTTGGCACATAATATCCCGCCACTTGGTGCATTGAAATCGGTTCTTTAAAAACCTCATCAATTGTGCCCGACAGATTTTCCCAAAAACATTTGACCACTACCCACTTATCTGGAATTAAGCGATTTTGATTTTGGCAAAGAAAGGCACACCCCATTCCCCCTGCACCCAATAACTTTTCAAGGGGATATCTTCGGATGTCATGTAAAATGTATTGTTGTGGATCCAGCTTAATGGCGGTTTGTAAATTTTCCAAGGCATCAGCGTAGGCACCGCGACGCAATTGCACTTGAAATAAGTTAAAATAAGCCAAGCCCTTTTGGGCTGGATTGTGAGAATTTTCAATGGCTTTTTTAAATAAGGCTTCCGCTTCTACCAAGTCGCCTGTCGAAGACAGAGCACTGCCCACCATGAGAGACAGTTGACTATATTTAGGATTCTGTGACGACAACTGTTTGAATTGGGCAACGATGCTGTGAATCTGATTCAGGCTCTTGCTATTATGCCGAGTGAATTCATCACGGGGTTTGACGCGGGA
>LUTY01001646.1 GCA_001640045.1 Candidatus Thiomargarita nelsonii
AAAAAAGATGAAATCGTTTTTGTTCCAATCATTTATGGCCTTTCATGGCTTTCAGTCAACCAATTCGATCATGATGGTTCAATGACAAGATTTTGTTGTCATATAGTGACAAATACCGGAACCAATCTAGGACTAGGAATTGGACTAGGCCAGCAAGATTTTACAATCACAGATTTCAATGGAAATCAGAGTCTTTTTGGCATTAGCAGTGTCGGAGATATCATGGTTGTATTAGATACAGCTGATCCGAAATTTGAAATCAAATGCAAAGCAAGAGGGTTGGATCCCAAACTAAAGTTTGGACTCCTAAACCAGTAGGAGTCGGCCAGTTGTTGAAGTTTGGTTTCGGGAAATCCGCGTAATGAACGAAACAACTTTTTTCCCAAAAAGCGTTAACTTGGGCGTGCTGTTTATGGAGCAAGTAGGGTGCGTCCTACGCACCATTAATTCATACCTCTTATTAGTTAGTGGTAAAAAAATATCGTACTTAGAGTTAAGTAAAAAATGGCGCATCGCTTTAATTTTATTATTTATTTTTATTATCACCACGACAAATCCCCTACTTACCATTTTATGATTGATTTAACCTGAGAAAGCGTTCATAATTTGCGGCGTTGTAAGGTTCCATGTCCTATTTTTTTTATACTTAACTAGGCCATAAACTAAACCAAAATGTCATTTCGACCAGCGGGAGATATCGAACCAGCGGGAGAAATCTTG
>LUTY01001647.1 GCA_001640045.1 Candidatus Thiomargarita nelsonii
ATAAGGAAGAACGCGGTAACAAAGGTGCCGCTTTGACGACTTTTATCAGTTTAGCGGGACGCTATCTGGTGTTGATGCCGAATAATCCACGAGCCGGTGGCGTATCGCGCCGCATTGAAGGAGATGATCGCAGTGAAGCTAGGGAAGCTTTGAGTGCCCTACAAATACCAACCGGTATGGGATTGATATTGCGTACAGCCGGTGTTAATAAAACGGTTGATGAATTGAAATGGGATTTAGAATATCTATTGCAATTATGGCAAGCCCAAGACCAATTGGGGTGTGCCATTAGCCGGTAGCTTAATCCCTTGGATTGATAAGCCGATGGACAATGGGCAGACCAAGGAAGAATGGAAAGGTCTGGTTGAAACCAACAAAATTCTGGGGAATGCAGAAATGATTCCCGTTGATGGACAATGTGTGCGTATTGGCGCCATGCGTTGCCATTCTCAGGGATTCACCATTAAGCTGAAAAAAGATATTCCTGTGCAGGAAATAGAGGAAATCATCGCGGGACATAATGAGTGGGTGAAAGTGATTCCAAATGAAAAAGAAGTGACGATTCAGGAACTCACTCCGATGAAGACATCAGGGACTTTGAGCATTCCTGTTGGGCGTATCCGTAAAATGAATCTTGGCCCGGAATACATCACGGCATTCACTGTGGGTGATCAACTACTGTGGGGAGCCGCAGAACCCATTCGCCGCATGCTGAAAATC
>LUTY01001648.1 GCA_001640045.1 Candidatus Thiomargarita nelsonii
TAACCACAACAAATTAGACAAGCGATTAAAATAAGGCAAAATGTTTGGATCGATTGTTAAACGCACAAGATGACGCTCAGCACGGCGGCAAACAACATGGTAGGGTGGATATTGCGTAGCTTTCCACCGAGCGACTCTGCTTACCACCCTCATTTTATGCTTTATATCCCCAATTGAGCAGGAATGTTAAGTATTGAAGCTGCCTTTAACAATCCTTGATCCAGAGTGTAAAGCATTTTTGCATCATAATTTTTTGATATGGCAAGATGTAAGGCATCACCAGCCCTCAATCCGGTTTTATACTGATGCAAAAAGTGTATTGCTAATTCAAAATCTGCCACAGTAGGTATAATGATATGAAAGGATTCCTTCACATTTTGTTCAAATAAAGCAAACACCTTTAACGCTTGTTCATCAGTCATTTCCCGCATTCGCACCCGACGCGACAACATGCTAACAAATTCAATTCGCGTCCACTGGCTAATTGCAAGTTTTTCGGATGATAAACTGAGCAAAACCGCTTCAACCTTTTCACTGGTGGCTTCAGTGATATATCTTGGTATGACAAAACGGGTATCTAAATAGACCATTAGTAACCCTCATCACGCATTTGTCGAAGAATTTCTACACTAGGGGTTTGAGCCATTGGCAGTGTCGCACGAAATTCTGCTAAAGATTCTAATGGTTTTAGCGTTTTTTTCACGGTAGAAAGGCGGGCAA
>LUTY01001649.1 GCA_001640045.1 Candidatus Thiomargarita nelsonii
ATGATCCCTTGCCATATCCACTAATCTTGCGCACCTCTCTCCCACAAAATTGAATAATTCTTCCCTGTAGGGTATCCGCGCAAGCCCTTGGAGCCGGTAATTATAAGAACCTGCTACACCGAGGTACCGAACTGCCTCCTCTGAATCGACTATAAAAACCTTTCTTTTACTGGCGAGTCGTTGTCGCATCAATTCACGCAAACGACTAGCTGTTGAAAAAACGCATCGAATCCCTCCAGCATCCCCAGCTCCAAGGAGACGTGTTTCTGGGATTACAGGCAAGACAAAGATCAACTGACATCCCCAACGATGTGCTGCTACGAGGCTTACGGTTACAATCTCTTCGCTCATTTGGCTATATTGAGCGAAATCATCGTCAAAAGGTAGTGCAGAACCATACCAAATATCTTCAAACCTAGGCCAGATCACCAGGATATCAGGCCTATATTGGGCCGTTTCGCTCTGGTCATCCAGGCATTGTTGCATGATTTGATTATAGGGTCCGTTCAAAATTTCAGCATTGAAACCTTTGTCGTGCAGGGCAAAACCCAGATAAGGTTCTAATGGGTAAGCTGTGAACGTGGATAGTACCGCAATCCTAGTATCGATATCCCTATTGCTATCACCGTTCAACCTTTTCCACTTTAAACGACGCTGGATACATGAACCTGCCTCAGCCTTGTCTATTTTATTACCATCGTTCATTGACATTATTCTCT
>LUTY01001660.1 GCA_001640045.1 Candidatus Thiomargarita nelsonii
TACTCGATGTTCTAGTTTTTTTTGCTTGACACAGTGACTTATTTGTGTATTAACCCAGGGCTATTTTAAATAAGTCATTGAAATAGATTAAAATAAGTCATTAAATACCCGATAAAACGGGTGCCATTATGCGGTCTAATACCCGTCGAAAATCCATAAAACTTGATAGATTTTAAGGCTTAATGACCACGGATAATATTTCCCAACTTATTAATTTTTAAGACTATTTTTAATATTAACCCCCGATTTTTTTTGTCAAGTTAAAAAAACTAGAACATCGAGTTATTAGATAAACCAAAAAGAGTGAGAAACCAAAATGAATAAGTATTCAATGACGATGAAATTGATCACGATGTTATTTGTGGTTGGGCTGTCAGGCTGTGTGAGCACAATGGCGCGTGTGAATCAGACTATAGATGCCATCGAGCAGGGTGTCAAACAGGCTCAACAAGTCACGAAATCTGTGGAGCAGGTGAATCAACAGGTAAAGCAGGTGAAAGGTACAGTTAATAGATAAACTCTAGTCCACGCGACGCGGAGCGTCGAGGCAGGCATTCCCACGCAGAGCGTGGGAACGAGAAAAGCGCCGGCTAGTGTCTGGCAGCGTTTTTCTAACTGGAATAGGGGGTAATTATGGGTGCGATGACTTTGTTAGTTGATCGCCGTGGCTCGGTATTAAAATTGAATCGGGCTCAAGCTTTATGTTTAACTTATCCGAATGGTGAAGAGCATCGGGTGGGTTTGTATGCTTTACGTCGAATTGTGGTTCAGGGTAATATTAATTTACCGAGTGATTTGCTACGCGAATGTGAGACGGCTGGGGTGAGTGTTATTTTGTTGCCGGATCGGCGTAAAGGTAATAGTGTGAATTTGTTTCCTCATGTTGAGAGCCATTTTAAGCTCCGTCAGGCGCAATATCGGGCTTATTTTGATGAGGCGACTCGTTTGTCTATCGCTCAGAAAATGGTGGCGGGCAAAATTGCGGCTCAGTCTTTATGTTTAAGTCGTCATAATTTGGGCTGCGATTTGTCTTCGGCTCATGCCTATAAGGCTTCTAATAATGAGAGTTTGATGGGAATAGAAGGGAGTGCGACGAGGGCGTATTTTGCTAAATGGCGCAGTTTATGGGACAAGGCTTGGGGATTTAAGGAGCGTAATCGTCGTCCTCCGCGTGATCCGCTTAATGCGTTGTTGTCGCTAAGTTATACTTTGGCGGGCAATAATGTGGGACAATTGCTGACTGGTTATGGTTTAGATATCAGCCTTGGTTTTTTGCATGTGCAAGTCAAAGGTCGTCCGTCATTGGCCTTGGATTTGTTGGAGCCGTTTCCGTTGCCATCTGATTAATCGCATCCGCTAAGGGGCCGGTCACATCCTCAGTCACAGGCACTTTCACTGTCAGATCACGTTGGCTCAACAGGAAGGAAGCCTTGAGCAATTCAATGATAGAATTATTGAGTAACTCATTTTCTTTTTCTGCCTTGGCTAAGGTTGTGAGACGGTCATCCAGCAATCTATTAAAGGTATTACTCAATGTCTCCAATTCATCACCCGTTTTAATATCGGCACGGGCGGTAAAGTCACCGTGAGCGACTTTGGTCACAGTGGCTTCCAAGTGGCTGATGGGGGCTGCAATACGACCAAAGAAGAAAAAGCCAGCCACGCCGCCAATGACCAATATTAGCACAGCAATGGGGAAAGCACCCGTCGTAATCTCAGTGGTTAAGGCCTCTAAACGCTCTAGCGATTCTTTTTCTTGTAAGGTAGAAAAAATGGCCCACTGCAAGCCAGATATATTAATGGGTGCGAAGGCGGAGAGTACAAATTCGCCACGATAGTCCTCATAAAGATCAAAGCCAGTGACACCTGAAAAAGCCGAACGAGTACCGGGATTATCGACTTTTTGGAAACCTACGCTGCTATCTTTGAGATTAATCTCATTGAGGAGATCGTCAGGTAATCCCACATTTTTTACCGCTAATAGGTAATTTTTTTGGTTTTCGACTAGCATACGACTGTCGTTTCGCATAGTGCCATCGGCAGCAACGAGATAAACTTCCCCAGTGCGACCAGACTCATCAAATTGCCAAACACGCCTGTTAGTCATAATGTCATTAATACTGTCAATAGAAATTTGAAAGATCAAAATACCAAGCTGTTGTTCTCTCTCATCATAAATGGGGGCACCGATAAAGGCAGCTTGACCATCATAAAAGGGTAGGTAGGGGGCAAAGTCTACCAGGACAATGTCACCATGAGGGGAGTGAATCGCCTTTTCAAACAGTTGACCAAGTCCCGTTTTGGCATAGGGTCCATTTTTAAGGGAGGTGGCAAAATCTAGTTCTTTGAGTACCGAATAAACAATATGACCGTTATCAGTATCAACTAAATAAATGTCTTCAAAATTAAAACGTGTTTGAATATCATAGAAATAAGGATGATAACGACTATGCCGTTGCGTGTAGCTAGACTCATCGGAGGCTGCGAAAAACTCTTCTTTGGTGCCAAGGGGATTAGGGTTATTGGCAATATACTGGTATTGTAGGGATATGCTGTTATCGTCAAGTTGATTGAGCCTCTCCATCATATTGGGGGCTTGATTGACATTGAGGATGCGATATTCTTCAGAGAATTCGTTAATATAGTAATCCTTCAAAGTTTCATCAGGAATGTCGAGGGTAGCCTCATCTTTAAACTTAGGATAAGCCTTTTTAAAGCCACGCATAGCTTCGATGATAGTTTGAGCATTAGCGTAGACTTGGACTTGGTTAAAAACCCTATTAAAATAGTCTTCAATTTGAGTTTTTTTTGCATCTCGGATGTAAGTAATATGGCTTTTAGCAGCCTCCGTGAGGGCTTGTTGGCCTAGCGTACTGGCAATTTGACTGGTGAATAGGGCGGTGATGACAACAGGTATCACCGCGAGGAAAGCTGAACCAATGAACATTTTTTTTCGTAATTTCATAAAAATTTTCTTCCTTTTGACATTTTTTTAAATTCGACGCAGAGCGTCGTTACATGCATTCCCACGCGGAGCGTGGGAACGAGAAAACATCGCGTCTATTTTATAAACCTACCTTAGTCGCTAGAAAATCAAAAAAATTTTGATGGTCG
>LUTY01001651.1 GCA_001640045.1 Candidatus Thiomargarita nelsonii
GTTGGCGGTTGCGACAACTGAATCGCCTATCAGCAATCATCGTGAATTACCCAATAATTTGACTTTATTAGGTATTTTTGCAATGCGCGATGCTTTACGCACCACGGCTTATCATTCTGTCAAAACAGCCAAAGAGGCTGGTGTTCATGTGGTGATGATCACGGGGGATGCTAAAGAAACGGCACAAGCGATTGGCAGTGATGTCGGATTGTTATCTGATGATAAATGGGCTACTGTGATTACATCAACCGAATTAGCAGAGAAGTCTGATAATGAACTTAAGCAAATGTTGCCACATCTTTATGTGGTTGCTAGAGCCTATCCAAACGATAAAAGCCGTTTAGTCAAACTCGCTAAAGAATTAGGCTGGGTTGTTGGCATGACGGGTGATGGTGTCAACGATGCGCCTGCGGTCAAAAATGCTGATGTTGGTTTTGCAATGGGCAGTGGCACGGAAATCACTAAGGAATCCAGCGACATTGTGGTTTTGGATGACAACTTTTCCTCTATCACCAAGGCGATGTTATATGGGCGCACTTTATTTAAGTCCATCCGCAAATTCCTCATTTTTCAGTTGACAGTCAACATATCAGCCATTTTAGTGGCATTTTTTGGGCCGTTTTTTGGCTTTGATCTGCCTTTGACTATGACGCAATTATTGTGGATTAATATTATTATGGATACACTGGCAGGCTTAGCTTTTGCGGGAGAAGCGGCA
>LUTY01001652.1 GCA_001640045.1 Candidatus Thiomargarita nelsonii
TATACTCAGCACGGGCACAATTTGCACTTTTGTCATGGATACCAGCGGGAGAAATCTTGGAACGGTTATAGATTTCTCCCACTGGTATCCATGACAGCTTTGTTTAGTTTATGGCCTAGTTAAGTATATAAAGAAATGGTGATAGAATTATTGCAACGGGTGTGTACCGTAAGCGTGGATACTATGGGGATTATTGGAGAAATGCCATGATTACCAAAATTGAAATCGACGGATTTAAAACGTTTAATAATTTTAAAATTGAACTTTCTCCTTTTGTTATTATTGCTGGTGCTAACGGTTCGGGAAAAAGTAATCTGTTTGATGCGATTCTTTTGTTATCCCGTTTAGCGGAAACGGATCTGAAATCTGCTTTTCAAGAGCAACGGGGCGAAGCGCGTGAACTATTTACTCAATATCCTGACGGGAATTATGCTAACCAGATGCGTTTTATTGTGGAAGTATTAGTAGATCGAGAGGTGAAGGATAGTTGGGGTGGTGAAAAAAAATTAAAATCTACCCGCTTAAAATATACGTTGGAAATATCTCGTGATAAAGATAAAAGGGGATTGGATAGATTATACATTACCAAAGAAGAATTGTTACCTATCAAAAAAGCGACTGATAAATGGTGTAAACACTATGTAGGTGCCAAACGTGATTATTGGATACCTAAAATTAAGGGAGGACGTAACGTCGCATTTATCAATACCGAACCCG
>LUTY01001653.1 GCA_001640045.1 Candidatus Thiomargarita nelsonii
AGCGGCCTAAATCTTGGTAAATTATAGCCAAATTATTCAAGCTTTCGAGCGTGGAAGGGTGTTTTTCTCCTAACTTTTCTTTATAAAGACGATAGCCTTTTTTAGACAAAGGCAATGCCTCTGCTAATCTGCCTAAGTCTTTGTAAATTATAGCCAAATTATTTATGCAGACGAGCGTTAAAAGGTGCTTTTCTTCTAACTCTTCTTTAGAAAGACGGTAGGTTTTTTCTAACAAAGACAATGCCTCGGATAATCTGCCTAAATAATGGTAAATCATAGCCAGAGTCTTCCCGCTGATTAGTGTCTGAAGGTGCTTGTCTCCTAATACTTCTTTTTTAAGATGGTAGGTTTTTTCAGACCAAGACAATGCCTCATCTAGCATGCCTAACTGCATGTAAATGATAGGCAATGATTCCATTGCGATGAGCGTGTAATAGTCCCTTTCTCCGAATATTTCCTTTGTGAGCTGGAAAGCTTTTTCGGCAAAGGGCAGGGCTTCTTTATAAAGTCCTTGTTCAGAATATTGGGTAGATTGTTCATTATAATTAGTAAGCAATTTGATCTGCTCTACTTGCTCAGCCGATAGCTCGGGAGCTTGGGCGAACAAGTCATGGGAACATAAGGTGATTAAAACCAAACTTATTATCCAGATAAATCTTTTTAATTTCATTGTTATTTATTCCTATCATTAGACATTAGTACAACTAATTAGGAAAT
>LUTY01001654.1 GCA_001640045.1 Candidatus Thiomargarita nelsonii
ATAAAATCTGCAACGGAGATGAAAGTAGACGCAAAGGGCGCGGTGAATTTAAAGGGACGGTATTGTAGCTATTATGAAAAAAGTCGCCACGCACGAGGCGCGGCGCATTTATACAACAGAATTGGGAATAGTGACAACAATTTTTCCTCACACCGATGCAAATGATAAAGACAATTACCAATGTTCGGTAAAGCTCAAAAACAAAAAACGACCTGATGGGCAAGACTTTGAACTACGCAAAGTCCCAGTAGCTACGCCCTATATAGGCTTAGCATCTATTCCCAAGGTAGGCGATTTAGTCTTGATAAACTTTATCGGTGGCGATATTAATGCACCCGTCATTACCGGTAGACTTTACAACGATGAAGATCGCCCACCTCTCAATAAAAATAACGAATTTTTACTCCAACACCTGATCAAAGACGAGGAGACTGTCAACAAAGGTGGCAGTCTCAAGATCGATGAAGAAGGCAAAATTATCATCACCAGCAAAGATGAAAAAAACGTCTTGACAGTAGAAGATGAAAAAATCTCCGTAGCGCATGAAAAATTTAGTATCATTATTGACATTGCCGGTGAAAAAATTTCTATTCTATCGGATAAAGATTTAGAACTCTCCGCCAAAAACGGCAAATTTGTCATTGATGCACAAGAGATTGAGATAAAATCTGCAACGGAGATGAAAGTAGACGCAAAGGGCGCGGTGAATTTAAAGGG
>LUTY01001655.1 GCA_001640045.1 Candidatus Thiomargarita nelsonii
CATTAGAAAATTTGAAGGGCGCTGAGACAGAATTTCTTATCGAACCGAAACGTGCGGAAATTAGTGAGAGTCTGTGGGAGAAAAAATGGGATATTCTTTTTTTTGCTGGGCATAGTTCAGGTGGAGAAGGCCAAATATTTATCAATTCGACAGAAAGTCTGAAAATTGAGGAATTGAAAGCGGGCTTGGAAAAAGCGATTGAACATGGGTTACAGTTAGCCATTTTAAATTCTTGTGATGGGTTAAAATTAGCTGAAGATTTAGCGGATTTAAATATACCGCAAGTCATTGTTATGCGTGAGCCAGTACCTGATCGGGCGGCTCAACAGTTTTTGAAATTTTTTCTCAAGGCGTTGGAATCGGGTGAGTCTTTGTATCTGGCAGTGCGCCAAGCACGAAAAAGGTTACATGAAACTGGCTGGGATGATAATTGTCCCGGTGTGAGTTGGTTGCCGGTTATTTATCAGAATCCAACTGTGGGGGCACTCAATTGGAGTTTAGAGCCGCCACGAGAAACCACGACAGTCTCTCAGAAAACGAAGAAAGTGAATGCTAAAGTTGAATATAATCATGATGTTATTAATGACAATACTGATTCAACAATAGACACGGGAATCATTAATACTCTCATTGACTTATTTTCGTATAAAATCTCTGGACTGTTTGCTAGGTATAGAACATGTCTCTTTAAAAAGCGTGGTAGCTAACTGGCCTCCA
>LUTY01001656.1 GCA_001640045.1 Candidatus Thiomargarita nelsonii
TTGTGGAATTGGTATTCATTTTCGATTTAATCCACTAAGAACTTTGGTTGCTATTGAATAATCCTCTTTCCCTCGAACACAGAAAATTATTTTCTTTAAGATATCATTGTTATACGCAGTCTGGAAATTGAGCATTTCTTGTAACATAATGTTGGCACATTTCTCCATTTTCATTGCGCCTATACCAGCACCCATAGCTGAATAAGCAACACTTTCAATCTTTAGATCATCAGCTATTCGGAGCGAACTGATTGTTGCATTTCTGAGTACATCGTCACTTGTTCTTTGCCTTATCTTTAATAGAAATAATGGGTTAAAATCATACATATCGAGTATCGCCGCGTGAATTACATATTTATAAGGCAGATTTCCAGCATGGGTACTAACCGCTTCCCCAAGATTAATCTCTCCTTTTTCTTTTCTGTCATTGACAATCTGCTTTCCACCCTTTTTTCTAACAAGTTCATTGACGTGTGAGCCAAACCACATGCTCGCTTGCTTATTTGCTGGATTGACTATTGCATCAACAGTAACAGAGAAAATATCTGTGTTATTTATTTCTATTTGCAATGTAATAAATGCCTTGAACGTGTAATCTATCAAAACTCTGACAAAGCCTTTTAGCCTTCCAGAGCTATCGGCAACACCGATGGAATATTACTGCGTACCACTTAAACGTTGATAAACGGTAGCCAGTGCCGTTTCATCACCCACATT
>LUTY01001657.1 GCA_001640045.1 Candidatus Thiomargarita nelsonii
ACCAACTTGAAACAAAGTCTTTACAAGCAGACACCACTTTTCACAGTGAAGATCAGCTGAGTTCGCTGCTCTACAGTTGTAGCGTATGAGTATATGTGGCATACCACGAAGATTGAAATTTACCTGCAAGACTGCCACGGCAGTTGGTGTAATGCCCTGTTACAGTACGAAAGTACTAGCCTGTCAAGGAATACGGCAGGCTCTGGAGGAGCCGGATGAGCTTGAAAATCTCACGGGAGGTGAAGGAGACTGGCATTATGGGGTGAAAGGTGGAACTGTGCTCCGGCATAGGAAAACTATGACCTGTAGTGCCAAGTTTAACACAGGGATACTTCAAAACAGATTTTTAATGGAGTCCAAAGCTTTAGCTTTGGACTCTAAAATTTAGCATGGTAACTATAGTATCCCAGATAAATATTTTGGCCAAAAACATCAGAGGTTTGCCAAACCTCTGATGTTTAGGAGCAACATATTTTTCTGGAAAACTATATAAGGAGAAATTTCACTTGAAACTTGTTGAACTAGTTGATAATGTGACTATTAATCCACGCAAGCTAACACATTATGCTTTAGATAATAACTCGCCAAAAGGAAAGCACAAAGCGGTTCTTTTTGAAAAATTACTTGGATTTACCAAAGAAAACTATACAAACCTTCTTCACCAACTTGAAACAAAGTCTTTACAAGCAGACACCACTTTTCACAGTGAAGATCAG
>LUTY01001658.1 GCA_001640045.1 Candidatus Thiomargarita nelsonii
AGGTCATTGAAAGTGCTGGAGATTTAGGTTGGAGAAAAGCGGGTGAATTACCGACTTTATTTAACAACGTTATCAATAATATGGCTGTCGGTGAGATACAAGGGCTCCTCCGTAATCCGAGTGGTTTTCATATTATCAAATTGGTTGATAAGCGTGATGGCGAAAAAAGCATTATCACTCAAACTCAAGCGCGGCATATTTTGATTAAAACCAATGCGCTTGTCTCAGATAGTGAGGCTCAAAAGCGCTTAGAGGAACTAAAATATCGCCTTGAACAAGGCGATGATTTTGCTAAATTAGCGCGTGCTTATTCTCAAGATCCCCTGTCTGCTGCCAAAGGTGGCTCACTTGACTGGATCAATCCAGGTAATTTGGTGGCTGAATTTGAAGATGTGATGGATAGTTTATCTGAAAACCAAGTGAGTGAACCATTTAAATCGCGTTATGGTTGGCATATTGTGCAAGTGTTGGCACGCAGAGAGCATGATAATACGAAGAAAGCTATACGTGTCAAAGCTGAACAACAAATTCGCCAACGTAAATTTGAGGCTGAATTACAATCTTGGCAGCGACAATTGCGTGAGGAAGCTTATGTCGAATATCGACTCGTAGATAAATAAAACGCGACGCAGAGCGTCGCAGCAGGCATTCCCACGCTCCGCGTCAATGCCATTAAGTTAAGGAAAATGTGTTAGACTTAGTGGCTTTCAAACCTG
>LUTY01001659.1 GCA_001640045.1 Candidatus Thiomargarita nelsonii
CTCTTAAATATATGAGGATGCTTGAGGAGTGTGGTCGTGTTTCTTTGGAGACTCGGGGGCGTAGTAGGTTGTGGAAGTTGTCTGATAAAGCGGTGGTTAAAGACTCTGGTGGTTAATTTGGCTAGCCAGTGGTTTAAGTTATTTCACAGCAAGTTGCGTGGGCGGGAGACTAAATTTTTTTAATTTTATTTTTTTTTATTTTCACATGGGAGAAAACGCCCATCGCATTTGCGTCTATGTAAATTTGTGTCAAATTTTCCGAAAAATTACCCTGCCCAAAATTCTTTCTAGTTCTCTCAGAATTCGGTCAACATATTTTTTTCTAGCTCATCAAACAAATGATTTATGTCTCTCTGATAACGTGGAGAAATTTTTCGCATCTCAGTCTCCCACATCGATATCGTGGAATTCCCTACAAAAAAGTAAAGCCGCAAGTCGTACTTGGGTTAGTTCCCAGTCTTCACGCTTTTTTCTAAGTTCTAAACCGGTAATTTTTTTAAGTTATTGTTTTTAATTAGATTGTATTTTTAGCCATTTTCACAGATTTTAACAATGTTAAATTTTGTGAAACTTGTAAGATTATATCCTGGGATCAAAGAGGATTTAGATGATTTGCGCGGCTTGAAAGAAAATGTGATCGTGGGGCGTTTAATTCCGGCAGGGTTCGTGACCACTGAGATCGTCGCTGGGATGATCCGCGTCTGCGGGCTTTAAGC
>LUTY01001671.1 GCA_001640045.1 Candidatus Thiomargarita nelsonii
TTATACGGATTGGACGATTGGTCATGTGCATTCGGGTGCCCTTGGCTGGGTGGCTATGATCACAATGGGCAGTTTGTACTATTTAATTCCGCGTTTGTTTGGACGTACACTGTATAGCATCAAACTCGTTGAGTGGCATTTTTGGACATCGACGATTGGTGTCGTGCTCTATATTACCGCAATGTGGGTTTCCGGCATTATGCAAGGGCTGATGTGGCGTGCAGTCAATGCTGATGGTACTTTGACCTATAGCTTTGTTGAATCGGTGCAAGCCATGCATCCTTACTATGTCACTCGTTGGTTAGGGGGCGTATTCTTCCTGATTGGTATGCTGATTATGGCTTATAACATCTGGAAAACGGTGACGAGTCCTAAAGTTGTCGAAATCAATGATGCCGTTCTTGCACCCGCTTTAGCGCACTAAGGAGAGAACAAATGGCTGATGCCCATCAAAAAGTTGAAAAAAATATTGGCTTAATGATCATACTCATCATCGTAGTGGTGAGTATTGGCGGCTTAGTGCAAATCGTGCCGCTATTTTTTATGAGCTCACTGACGGAGCCGGTAGAGGGCTTAAAGCCTTATCCGGCGTTGCAATTGGCGGGGCGCGATATTTATGTCCGTGAATCTTGCATGGTGTGTCATTCTCAAATGATTCGCCCCTTTAGAGCCGAAACTGAACGCTATGGTCACTATTCCGTCGCGGGAGAATTTATTTATGATCGTCCCTTCCAATGGGGTTCTAAACGGACAGGGCCTGATTTACACCGTGTCGGTGGGCGTTATAGTGATGATTGGCACTATGTCCATTTGATGAATCCTCGTGATGTGGTGCCAGAATCGGTGATGCCGGGCTATCCTTCATTGGCGGACAATCTGATTGATGGCGAAGAAGTTCAACACAAGATGCAGGTACTGAAAGATTGGTTGGGTCATCCTTACACCGATGAAGAAATTGCCAATGCACCTCAAGCGGTGGAAGGCAAAACGGAGATGGAAGCCCTCATCGCCTATCTGCAAAACTTAGGCACATTGATTAAAAACGTGAGGTAACATGGAGATCGTGGCAATTTTACAGTCCGTTTGGACGATTGTGGTCATGGTCATCTTTTTAAGTGTTGTGGTGTGGGCGTATAGCCGCAAGCGCAAAGCTGAGTTTGATGAAGCTGCTCGCCTACCCCTAGATGACGATGATTCGGTCGAAGCAACAGTCAAGGAGAAGCATCATGTTTGATAGCGGTATGTTTACAAGTCAATTTTGGGAATGGTTTATCATCATCCTAACGGTCGGTGGCATTTTAGCATGTTTTGGCCTGATTTTCTGGTTAGGCAGACAGCATTCTAAACCCGACGAAAAAGTCGAAACCATGGGGCATGTTTGGGACGAAACCCTTGAAGAATACAACAACCCCCTACCTCGGTGGTGGTTGAATATGTTCTACCTCACCTTGTGGTTCAGTATCATCTACTTGATACTTTATCCGGGATTGGGATCATTTGCCGGTATCTTGGGCTGGACTGAACTGAAGCAGTACCAACAAGAAATGGATGCTGCCGAAACGCGCTATGGGCCGATTTACGCAAAATATGCTAAGGAACCGATAGCAGCGTTGGCTGAAGATCCTGATGCGGTCAGATTGGGTCACCGTTTGTATATGACTTATTGTACTATTTGTCATGGCTCTGATGCGGGGGGTGTCCCCGGCTATCCTAACTTGCGCGATGATGATTGGCTTTATGGTGGTAGTCCTGATGCCATCAAAACCACTATTATGAATGGCCGTCAGGGTATGATGCCCTCTGCCACTAATAATGGTCTCAAGAGTGAGGCTGAGAGCAATCAGGTAACGCAATATGTGCTGAGTTTGAGTGGTGAGCAACATGATCAAGCCGCAGCGACTGAAGGTCAAAAAATATTCGGGCGTGTTTGTTTTGCTTGTCATGGAATGGAAGGTAAAGGTATGCAAGCTTTAGGTGCGCCTAACTTAACTGACAAGATTTGGCTCTATGGTGGTAGTGAAGCGACAATTAAAGAAAGCATTGTCAATGGTCGTCAAGGTAAGATGCCGGGTCACGGTGAATTTTTGGGGGATGCTAAAGTGCATTTGTTGACGGCTTATGTTTATAGCTTATCGCTTGAGAAGTGAAATTTAGTTTAGACTCGACGCTCCGCGTCAGAATGCTCTCGTTCCCACGCTCCGCGTGGGAATGCCTGCCTCGACGCTCTGCGTCGAGAGTGGAGCGAAATCACATAAAAATACGTGAAATGACACAGTTATGTTTTGATTCATATTTTATAACTCAATAATTTAATTAAATTAATAATGATGGTACAAAATATGCTATCTCATTATATTCCAGCAATCGGTACACATCACTAATGAAAAGCTCAAATACCCCCCCCGAAAATGAAGAACAACAAAGCCTTTACGCCAAACGTGAAAAAATTCATCCCCGCATCGTGCTTGGATTTTTCACCCGCCTAAAAGCACTCAGTGGCGTCATATTATTAGGTCTTTACTACATATCCCCTTGGTTACAATGGGATGGGCATCAAGCGGTATTATTCGATCTACCCGCCCGCAAATTTCATATTTTAGGTCTCACTTTTTGGCCCCAAGATTTTATTTATCTATCCTTTTTACTAATTATTGCCGCCCTTAGCCTGTTTTTATTTACCACATTAGCCGGACGCTTATGGTGTGGCTTTGCCTGTCCTCAAACGATTTGGACAGATGCCTTTTTATGGATGGAGCGTCTAGTCGAAGGCGATAGAGCAAAACAAATCAAACTCGACAAAGCACCACTGTCATTCCGCCAAATTCGCATTAAAGCGACTAAACATACATTGTGGCTCGTTTTTGCTTTATTCACGGGTTTCACATTTGTCGGCTTTTTTACGCCTATTCGTGAATTAAGTCAAGCAGTTATGACATTTAACCTGGGAGGGTGGGAAACATTTTGGTTATTCTTTTATAGTCTTGCGACTTATGGCAATGCCGGCTGGCTGCGTGAACAAGTCTGTATTTATATGTGTCCTTATGCACGCTTTCAAAGTGCCTGTCCATAGACGAAAACAGTTTTCAGATCAAGATTAGTAGTTTACCAG
>LUTY01001661.1 GCA_001640045.1 Candidatus Thiomargarita nelsonii
CACCCTAACACCAGGCACCTTGACAGTAGATATAGTGGGAGAACATTTACAAGTGCATTGGGTGGATAGTACACCTGGCGTGGATTTAAAACACGCTACCCATGCCATTGCCGAATCTTTTGAACGTCATTTACGGGAATTTATTGAATGAATCTTTTAGTCTTATCCTTAGAAATATTAGCTTTTATTCTGGTGGGCGGCGCATTAATCTTGGGTATGTGGCGCTTATTTAGGGGACCTAGCGTACCTGATCGCGTTGTGGCAGCCGGACAACCTGCAGTACATTTACCACACTGATAGCAGTCAGAGATTGTCTCGCCGGTCGCCAGTTCCAATTCTCGGAAAGCAGATTGCTTGTTTTCAAAATTAATCATGCATTTTGACCTCAATATATGAAATATTTTTTTCCTTTGAAAAGACCTCAGAGGTTTTGAAAACCTCTGAGGTCTGGGCCAAATCTTACTTCTCTTCTGTGAAGGAGAGGTCGGCAAGCTGTTTATAATGACGGTACCGCTTCGTCACGTTCTCTTGGGCCTGCTGTAGGAATCTCTCCGCATCCTCAGGTGCGCTACGAGAGAGCGAGCTGAACCGGACTTCCGTCTCAGTAAAGTCCTTGAGGGGAATCTTTGGTTGCTTGGAATCCAACTGTAATGGGTTTTTGCCCTGCTCCTTCAAGCGCGGGTCGTAACGGAATAGTGACCAGTGACCGCTGTCCA
>LUTY01001662.1 GCA_001640045.1 Candidatus Thiomargarita nelsonii
TCTGGAATTTCCCAAGAGATCACCGGGCGCCCCGAAGCGATACCCTCAATCACCCGACTACTATAGCCTTTAACCAAATGTGGTAAATTAACCACCGCAGCACCCGCTTGCATACCTTGTAGCCATAAGGTATGAGCTTTCCGCCGTAGTTGGCGTAACCAATCAAGGTAGGCAGGGTAGATGCGATGTGCTGGAAATAGGCGGTTATTCATCCAGCGGCCAAAACGGTGACCAGGAAGCCAATTAAAAAGGGTGGCATCAACTAAACGACTGTTCGGCGATTTTTGATAAGCGAGCATGGTCTTCAACTTGGGCTCCTTTAACCAGTTCACGCGCTTTCCATAAACGCTACCACTAAATAAGGCTATTTTTTGAGTCGGCGTTGAAACGTGTTCATAAATATAGCGTTCTGGCATTGAACAGGGTAGCCACATCGTCGGTTTATCAAATCTAAGCTTGAGATTCACCACATCTTGTTCGTCAACCGCTGCAATATGCGTGACATATTTAAATTGTTTCTCAATTTTAGCGCGTCTTTCCCGCAACCAAGGAAATGCGTCATATTCATCAGGATAATATTCTACTGATTCAGTGACAAAACCGACACGTATAGGGGCTAAGCTGACGATTTCTGCCAACGATGCCTCAATATGACAAAAGCCTTGTGCGATGTTATAGCGCAAGCTAAAAGCCACGGGCATTTCATTGGCTTGTG
>LUTY01001663.1 GCA_001640045.1 Candidatus Thiomargarita nelsonii
GCTTTGATCTTGCCTATGCCTGACAATTCACGCGCAAGCTCGGCTGCCGAGGCGGTATTAATGTCGACAGCTTCAAGGGGAGGGGCAAAAATAATTAAAATGAGAAAAATTTTCATCTTTTTGTCCCCATTCTTATCATCCCATTGCACAATCATGTTTTTGAAAAATGTCATCTGCTATCCTCACCAGAGCGGCGGGCTTGCCAAAACCCCGCTGCTCAATAATATTTTAGTCAGGAGTCCAAGACTTATCTTGGACGTCCTAGTAAATTGTCCTATACAGAGTTTTTTTTTTAACCAATCAACTGAGAAATCATGATTCTTCGCAAATTAATGAAGCCTAAATGGCAACATCGCAAACCTAAAATTCGTCAATCAGAGGTCAAAAACAACTTAGACGATCCTGCGATTTTAGGCGAAATAGCACAAAACGATGAAGCCGCAGAGGTGCGACAAGCCGCCGTAATAAAAATCAATGACTTAAATTTACTCTACCAGATTGCACAACATGACACCGACAGCAGTGTGCGAGAAATTGCCGAACGACAGCTTAAACAATTGCTTTGCTGTCAAAAAGACGATTGTCCCGCCTTAGAAACCCGTTTGAATTGGATTAACGAAACGAACGATGCAGCAGAACAATTTGCATATCTGGCGGAAAATGGCCCAGAAGTTGAACTGCGAATGGCCGCCATTGAAAAAGTTCAACGTGAAGG
>LUTY01001664.1 GCA_001640045.1 Candidatus Thiomargarita nelsonii
CTACCCACCCTACACTGGCTTTCAACGAGTGGCTTGTTTTTCAAATGGGTTAATCCACTGTATGTCGATATTTTGAATATCTTTGGTGTTACGTGTTACCAAGATGAAATCATAAGTTTTTGCTGTTGCAGCCAGTAGTCCATCAATGACTGGTAGTGGACGTATAACGTTGAGATATCCCCAGGTTTCAGCAATGCGTTCATCAATGGGGATAATGCGTTCCTGAAAGTTGTTTTGTACATTTTCTAACCAACGTTCAAGATGATATGCAGATTGAGCATCTCGTCGTCGAATATTTTCTATGCCACGTCGAATTTCACCTATCACTAATACACTGGTAAATAATTGGGTTTGATCTACTTTTTCAAACCAACAACGTACATTTGAGTCGCAACGTTCAGCTTTACGTAATTCAGAAATTATGTTAGTGTCCAACAAGTATTTCAATATTTCTACCATTATCTTGCTCTCTTTCAAAATCTGTATCTTCACCTACATTTGGCATAGCCAATAATGCGGTTTTGAAATCTACATGGCTATTTTGTAATACCGTTTGTTCTGATAAAACGGTCACCAACACTTTTTGAGGTGAAGTCAGTTTGACAGTTTCAAATAAATGTATTTTTCCATCAGGATTTAAAACCGCTTCAATTGTTTGTAACATATTGTTCTCCTTAATTCAAACCACTCTAAGCTCAAGCCAGCATAGCAATGC
>LUTY01001665.1 GCA_001640045.1 Candidatus Thiomargarita nelsonii
GTGCAAAGTTTGCGGACCAAAAACTAAATCGACATAAGGGGCACGTTGACGAATAGCATCACCCTCTTGACTGGCAACACAACCGCCAACCCCAATGACCATATTGGGTCGATTTTGTTTCAATTGTCGCCACCTGCCCAACTCAGAAAATACTTTTTCTTGAGGTTTTTCGCGGACTGAACAAGTGTTTAGTAATAATACATCAGCCTCTGAAGGCTCCTCAGTGAGTTCAAGTCCGTGTGAAGCTTGTAAAGCATCTGCCATACGTGATGAATCATATTCATTCATTTGGCAGCCAAATGTTTTGATGTAAAGTTTTTGTGTCATATTTGTGAACCTTTTGGTAAAAAAACTACAAGGATGTTATATAATCAAAGATAAACTTGCAGGACGCGGAGCGTCCTAGCAGGCATTCCCACGCAGAACGTCAATGCCATATCGTGGCGGGGCAACCATAAAGGATTGCCCCTACAAAAACGGCATTGAAGGTAGGGGCAATCCCTTGTGGTTGCCCTTAATTTAATGGCATTGACGCAGAACGTGGGAACGAGGACATAGATTTCTCCCCTTGGTCGAAATGACAAAGAGAGCGATTTGGCGAAGGTATTAAATCGTTAATTATTATAGCATTTCAGTCTAAAAAAGACTGTAGGTGATATGTCTGATTGCAATCCTGTTCCGTCACCTGCAAACCGTTTCTGTCATTAAAAATAAC
>LUTY01001666.1 GCA_001640045.1 Candidatus Thiomargarita nelsonii
TGCCGGTACTCACCCAAGCTAATATTTCCTGATTTTGATGATCGACTACTAGCACCGCGCCATTATTCACGTTTTTGCTGCGTAAATCCTGCACTCGCTGCTCAAGTATTTCTTGGACAGTGCGTTGTATGCTGGCATCAAGGGTAGTCTGCAAGCGTCCCTTGCTTTGTAAGTCTTGATAATTTTGTAACATGTAGATGACAAAATGTGTGGCTTGCACGGGTAAATGGGAGTCTTTTAAGTGCAGTGGGTTCGTTAAAATATTTTCATAATCAGCTTGTGTGATGAGTTCTGAGGCTAATAAACGTTTGGCAAGACGGGCAATGGGGGCTTCAATCGCTGTTGTACCTTTGCGTAAGTCTAAGCGACTGGGCGAGCGCACTAATACAGCTAAGGCCATCATTTCTTTGATATTTAAGGTGTCTAAGTCGCGATCAAAATAATAACGTGCTGCTTGAACTACGCCTCGCCGCTGACTGGCATAGGGTACTTGATTGAGATAGAATTCTAAGATGTCTGCTTTAGTAAAACGCGCTTCTAGTTGTCTCGCTTCAATGTTTTCTAGCCAGCGTGACCAAAAAGTTCTTGGTCGTCGATGCAAGATTCGCACGGTTTGTTCGCTGATGGTGCTGGCACCGCGCACGATTCGCAATGCTTTCAGATTTTGCCACATAGCGTGCAACCGCGCTTGCCAATCGGCACCATTATGTTCAT
>LUTY01001667.1 GCA_001640045.1 Candidatus Thiomargarita nelsonii
TTCTTCAATTTGGCGTAGGAGCAGATTCGCTTGCTCGATTTGTTTACCGGTTGAAAATGGCCAATAACTTCCTACCCCTTCACTACTCATAGTCCCAGTGTCAACAATACTGGGATTGCTAAAGCCACGCGGGACGACCAAACGCCACAGCCAAGCCAATGCGGGTGGTAGAATATGAACCATTCCTATAATACCGTAAGTCGGTTTTTCTCGTGTACAGGGTGGAGTCCGAATACCCATACTTCGAATATCTATACTAACGGGTTCCCGCGCCACAATCTCTGGAATGATTGAACGTGGTATGACAACTCGTGGATTTGGGCAGGGGATACCGGGGCTGTCTTCAATATGTTCCCAAATTAATGCCCTACTATTCGGAACTGCATCAATATTAAGGAATAACAAAGGCTTTGACGGGACGGCGGTTAGCTTTTCCAGTTCAGGATCAACACCATACTCGTTGATATGATCAACACGGACGAACCAAGCATCTTCAGCATCCATGAGCCAAAGTTTGCCATTATCCTGTTGGATATCTGGATGGCACAGTGCCATATCGTCACAAACTGGATGCAAATCGCAAGTGCGTTGAATCTCCACATAACGTTTTTCACCGGTGACGATATTATGCCCTTTTAACATCCGGCCATCGGGCAAACGATGGGGTTGTTCGAGCATTTCACTTTTACCACTACCACTGGCACCCTCGTGCA
>LUTY01001668.1 GCA_001640045.1 Candidatus Thiomargarita nelsonii
TTGAGGCGCATATCATTAATTAAATAAGATTTGTTAGCTCATCTTACATAAATACTCGTTTCGATACTTATGATGAATTTGAGGAATAAGTGATGATTTTACTTCGCAACGGCTTAATTATGTTGTTGTTTTTATTTTTATTGGGTTGTGGAACCAAACCTCAGACAAAAGACCCAGACCGGTTGATAGCAAACCAGGCAGCACCTGCGACTATCGACGTTTCGCTATCAGAGCAACAGGCTCAACTCTTGCAAGCCGCTAAAAGCGGCGATTACCAACAGTTTGAAAAACAACTGGAAAAAGGCGTGAATGTCAATACAAAAGATGCGGAGGGTTGGAGAGCACTCCATGAGGCTTCCGTTAGTGGTCATACTGATATAGCCAAACGCCTTATCCAGAAACGCGCAGAAGTCGATGCCAAAGATGCAGATGGCCTAACACCGCTCCTAGTCGCTTCTGTTAACGGTCATACTGATGTCGTTAAGCTCCTGCTCCAGAACGGCGCGGATGTCAACGCCAAAGATAAGGATGGCATGACTTCGCTCCATGGGGCTTCAGTTAACGGTTCTACTGATATCGCTCTCCTTCTGATCCAGAACGGTGCGGATGTCAATGCGGAAGATAAGGATGGCAAGACACCGCTACAGAGGGCTTTATCTGTCAATCGTACCGATATGGCCAAGCTTCTTATCCAGAACGGTGCGATTCGCAAA
>LUTY01001669.1 GCA_001640045.1 Candidatus Thiomargarita nelsonii
TGCTCTCTTCATTGGCTTTTAAACGACGACAGACTTCAAACCCGTCCATGCCGGGCATTATCACATCTAAAAGAATGATGTCGGGTTTGAGATATTTAAGGCGTTTGAGTCCACTTTCCCCTTTTTCAGCAATCAAGACTTTGAAATTGGCTTTTTCCAAATAGTTGAATAAGACTTTCAAATTGCCGAGCGTGTCATCTATGATTAAAACGCTACTTTTCTGTTCATTGTTCATGTTTTATAACTCTCCAACCAATCACACATATCATCCACTTGAAGATTATTAATAAAGTCTTGCATTTTAGCAACAAATGGCGCAAATTGCTCATCCGTTAACTGGCTCACCCGTTCATCAACCGCCCTGACATCCCCACCCATAGCCAGTTCATACAGAGTAACAATAGTTTCTGGCGGCGGTGGTACCAAGGGTGCTTGGCTAGCGATAAGGGATGGCACCTCTTCATAAATCCATTCTATGACTAAATGCCGTTGCAATTGCTCAAACAATTGTTTGGCATTGATGGGTTTGGGCAGAAAATCATGACAGCCCGCCGCTAAACTTTTTTGCATGTCTTCTTCAAACACACTGGCTGAGATGGCTATCACAACAATGTCTTTTAGCGATTGTCGAATTTGGCGGGTTAATTCAAAACCATCCATCTCTGGCATAAACAAATCGGTCAGAATGGCTTGAGGTTGAAATTCAAGTGCTT
>LUTY01001670.1 GCA_001640045.1 Candidatus Thiomargarita nelsonii
TAAGACGACAGTACGATAAGCAGGGAAGTTGAAAGACCGATAAGTTTTTTCATTTTTTTGACTTTTCCTCGTCTGAGCTGACTGGGATTGTGTTTTAAAAGTCGGTTTTATCAAAACTGGCGGGGTTTCGGCAACTATGCCGCTGCTCTTTTCCAAGGTACTTTTAAAGCTCTTAGAGCGAGCGTAGCACGGGGTAAAATGTGGGGTGGGTAGAGCGAGAGCGAAACCTCACACCTACCATTATCAACCAATTGAATGTGATGGGTTTCGCGTAGCGAGCGTAGCTTAATTTAATGGTATTGGGGGTGCGTTGTACGCACCATACGCTTGCTCTGGCAACTGAAAAAAAACGCGGCAGAGCGAAGCGAGGTGCAGCACTTTTTTCCGATAGCCTTGAGCTCCACCTACAAACGGGGTCGCCAAAACCACGACAGTCAAAAGACTTCGTAACCATACTTCCGATATTTTTAGCGACTAGCTGTGTTTTGGATACCCTGTCGGTTTATAGGCGGCAACTTGTTAGTGGCATTTGACGGATGAAATCTGGTCATTCCAGAGATCGCCGATATAACTTGTGTTTTCGGTAAAATCCTTCATTTCTCCTACAAAATCGGCATCGTGGTATACCGTTAATGTGCCAGCGTCTACCTTAACGGAAGACACTTTGTCGTTCCATTCATCTCCCAGATAGGACCTTGTTTCTCCCTTTTGCA
>LUTY01001678.1 GCA_001640045.1 Candidatus Thiomargarita nelsonii
AGGGTCATCTCTGGCTGAGTACCAATAAAGGATTATCAAAATTCAATCCGCAAACGAGCAAGTGTAGGGTGCGTCCCACGCACCTTTTAAATTTATGGTATCAGTGCGTAACGGGATGGTGCGTAGGACGCACCCTACACTTGCTTAAAGTAATGCCATATCGTGCCGGCATTGACTTGTGCATGGAGTCGGCCAGATTTATCGCCTAAGTCCAAGATAAATCTGGCCGACTCCTCTAAACTGAAATTTGGCTCCGTGCTGATTAATCTTGCAAATAACGCTTGACCGTTTCTTTTAGTTTATCAGCGTATTGGGAGATTTCATCGAGATTATCGATTAGAATTTTTTCTTCAACTTTGTTCTCATCAAAAAGCCCCAAACGCTTTTTCTTGGAACTATTGAAGTGTAACCGGCAAATGGGCTTGCGATTGTTGTCATCAAACAAGATACCACAATAACTGACAGTATCACGCATAACAACTCTTTCCGGGTCAATAATCTCCTTGAGAATGGCCCTAATAATATTATGCCCTTCTATTTCTGCCTCAGTCGTCACAATCCTGCTTTCCCTATCCTTTTTCTTTTCCTCTTTGGTCATTTCTGCCGCCATGGCGGCTTCTTTGGCTGGCACAGGTTCTTCCACCCTGTCGGCTTTTTTCCTTTTCTCTTTGAGCGGTGCTGGTTCTGCTGCCATGGTTTGAGTGTTGTTGGATTGGGGTAGTGCTGGCTCTTCTGCTGCCAAAGCCGACTTTAAGCGTTCATTAATCCGGTCATTCAGAAACTGTTGTAACGCTTTTTTGACGAATTCTGTGAACTGTTGTTTGACAGACGGGGCGAGTCTGCCTGAGTAAACCTGGGCTGCAAAAAATCTAACAAACTCTTCAGATGGCTTGGCGAATTGCGCCGCTAGGAGACGTTTTATCTCTCTGGTGTATTTTAACTCGGTTGCGGCTGTCAAATTCTCATCTAAGTCAAAAAACGATTGACTAAATCTTTTTAAGTCTTCAGCCGCAGATTCCTTAAGATCAAGTAGGTTCAACTCCAAAAAAGGCTTGGAGTCCATTTTGTTAGGTTCCTCAATGTCCGTGTAAAAATGGTAAATGATGCCATTCGTCAGTACTGCAAACCGAGCATCAGTGACGCTAAAGTAGCGATAAAGTTGAGATTTATGTTCTTTTTCGATATCGGTGCCACACCATTTACATTCAAACAGTATGATGGGTTTTCCATCCTTGAGAATGGCATAATCAACTTTCTCACCTTTTTTGGTGCCAACGTCGGCTGTCAATTCAGGTGTGACTTCGGTCGGATCAAAAACGTCGTAACCCAAAGCCCTAATAAAGGGCATAACAAAAGCATTTTTCGTGGCTTCTTCCGTTTGGATATCTTCCCGCTTTTTGGAAATTTTAGAGGATAGAGCTTTCAGTTCGTCTATTAAATCCATGTGTAATCCTTTGCTCTTTATTTAAAGTTAGTTAAGTAATTCAAAAACACAGTTGACAGCCTCAGCACCACCCGATGGTATGGAGAGATGTCCGTCTGGGACTTCATACTCATGCGGGTTAATCCATCTCAACAATGGCTAAGTTGAAACCGTTCTCTTGTAATTGGTGAAGCCAATGATGGTATTTTTCAGTTTGCTTTTCATTTCGAGAACGGTTTATGCATAGTAAACATGTTACTAACAAATATTAAGTACTGAACCATGAATTTTCATATATTTTGCCGGAGCAGGTTTGCAACCTGCTCCGTAACGTTTTATATTTAAAATATCATAAAATTCATGGTTCAGTACTTAATAATATTTTACAAAAATAAATCTTATCTTTAAATATAGAAAAATCGTTAAATATTTTCTTGACAAATTATAATTTGTTTAGTACGTTGCCATGCAACTAGAGTCAAAGTGCTTTAGTTCAAGTGGCAGGTATTTGGTTCAGTCTGTCAAGTTAGACTGGTAAAACCTGAGACTGACAACAACTTATTGGCGAGAACCAAGTCAATTCGGGTTGTCTAAAGCGATCTAAGAATTCTTAGGTCTTTGGGAGATACCCCCGCCAGGACTTTGTCCTGTGTGCGTTTTGAATAAATGGTAACATTTGTTAATGAAAATGTATCGGATAGGCTTTCCAAAATCCCTCATTACCTCTAAAATCTGGCAATCCAGAGCCAACACCCATACCAGCACCCGCCGTAATGAGAAGCGCGTCTGCGTTTGATAATATTTGTGCTGCTTGTGCGTACTGGTACCAAGCTAATGTACCCTACATAAAACTGAATTGAAATGCGATTTAAAAAATCCTATTTATTTAATAAATAGGATTTTTAGATAATTAAGAATGGGTATTATTCGTTGTTAAACATTAGTTGTACTCATATGGGAGAACAACATCCGCGCTGGCGAGTACAACTAATGCTGAACAACGAATAAAACTCTTGATAATTCTTGCCGGCTCTAAATAAATTTATACCAACCCGCCTTATCAAGTTGTCTCATCCTTTCTTGATGTTTGCGTCTCAATCTTTCAGCAAATGAAATAGATTTAATCAATCGTGGTTTTCTGCCCGGTGAATGAGTTCGACTTCTTTTATAAAATACAATGTCTGGCAATTTTTCTATTTTGTTAAAATATTCAGGTAATTTATGAGTGTATTTCACTAAAATTTGGCTCACTTCTTCATCAAAATGCTTTACTTCCAATAAATCCACCAGTACATAAAAATCCTGCGGGCGTATATTTTTGTTTTTGCCATTAATAAGCAGAGCCGTTTCACGAGAGCCTTGATAAATAGCCGTTGTGGCAATGTCATAAAGCGGCGACATATAGAGGGTTTCGCCTTCTGTCAACACCGATAAATTTTTGGTATGCATATCTTCATGAGCAATCACCATTGAATAAAAGTAATATTTGAGCAAAATCAACCGCTCACCTTGGAGTGTTAAATATTCTTTAATGGTTTTAAATAGCTGCTCTGAGGAGATTTGATATTTAGTTTCACTATTTAGCCCAACAAGGCTAGCGAATTCTTCATAAGAAAATTTATAGCCTTTGTATCTACGAAGACAGTCGAGGTATCTTATGGATTGGCACAGCGGGTGGTGGTTTG
>LUTY01001672.1 GCA_001640045.1 Candidatus Thiomargarita nelsonii
GGAAGTTTCGTTGATCGCCGAAGCACATAGTTTGGAAAAAGTAAAGAAACTTAGCGAGCAGATACAACACAATTATATCCTTGCCTTGAATGCTAAATTGCTTTCATGGGGACAAAAATTAAAAGTGAAAAAATTTTTCCTGCCGCTGGGTGTACCCGAAAGTATTTTTGTGAAAATTAGAAATTTTCTTGTGTTTTGTGACTATTCTACGTTATTACACCCTGATCATATTTCATCAACTCAAGGGGCTAGTGGAGTTTGGCGTACTTCTTTAAGTTCAGAGGAATTGGAAATTATCATGGAACGTTACCAAGACTGGATGATCGAAGCCGGATACATAAATACCACGCTATCCACTTATGACTCAAAAAGATAGGGATTAAAACGACAAATGAGAACAAATATTATCAAGAATGCTAAAAGATTCATTAAGCATAACCGACTTATATATTTTCTATTGTTTCCTATAATATTTTTTATAAGAATGATTATAAAGCCTAAAGCAAGACGTTTTGAAGAGTTTTACAACTCTTTATTTGAGTCGGTAGAAAAAGGAAGTTTAATTGTTCGTGTACCAGACTTTAAAGGTATATTTGAAATAGATTTTCGATCTCACATCTTGCAGAGGATATTGAAAACTAAGCACTATGAACCTGAACTTGTTGAACTTGTGAAAAAGCACATAGATCCTCAGAAAGATGTTTTAGATATT
>LUTY01001673.1 GCA_001640045.1 Candidatus Thiomargarita nelsonii
CCCCTTCGTTAGCATTTTCAGCATAAAAAATATTTTCCTTTTTCATCATAAACTTATCTTTGAAGTAAAGTTTAGATATGCTTTTGCCTTGTTTGAGGTAGGAGAATTTCATTAAATCTTCTCTGTCTATCACAATCTCGTCCAACCAGTTGACAGCGTATTCTTGCAATTGAGTAAACTCTGGTTCAGAAAAATTGGCAAGCAAAACATCTAAGCCCTCGCCGTTGATACCCAACGGCACTTTTTTACTTTCAGAAGAACCCCCCCGTAAAGCTTTGGTATCCAAAGTTTCAAAATATCTTGTTGTTCTTGTTCTTGCTCTTTCTGCTCAAAGCTATCTTTCCATTTGACGACAGCCTCATCAGTCATATAGGTTTCAATGACCGACTTAATCGTCATTAACTGTTTTTCGCTTTTCATTTCAATCTGTGGTTTTGGCTTTTTTCCATGAAATGAGCTAAAGGTTAATTAACCCTCACTCCTTTGGAATAGAGCCCTTCAATATCTAAGCGTTCCTGTTTAGCCGCGCTCATCACCGCCAACGATTCTAGCAAATTAGACGGGCCTGAGCCATTTTCACCAATGAAAACATTAAGTTGTCCAAGCTCAACGGTATCGGACAAAATGGATTTAAAATTTTGCACTTGTAATTTTTTTAACATTTTTTTAAGTCGCTCCCTTTTACAGTAATTAGGCGAAATAGATGATTAT
>LUTY01001674.1 GCA_001640045.1 Candidatus Thiomargarita nelsonii
GAAGGCCCAAAAATGGTGGGTTTACCGGGTGGCACTTTCCGTATGGGAGACATTAATGGCAAAGGGCATAAAGATGAGCAGCCTGTACATGAGCTGGAAGTGAATAGCTTTGCCATCAGTCGCTATGAAATCACGGTGGCAGAATACGAGCGTTTTGCAAAAGCGACGGGGCGAAAACTGCCTGTTGATAGCAGCGGCGGTGATAAAGATCGAGGCAATTATCCTGTGACTCGTGTCTCTTTGCAAGATGCCACCGATTTTGCAGCGTGGTTGAGTGAACAAACGGGCAAACACTACCGTTTACCCACAGAAGCCGAGTGGGAATACGCCGCTCGTGCGGGGACAGATACTCTATATAGTTGGGGAAATAAGATTAACCAGACGAAGGCTAATTACCGTGACAAGAATGAGGTATGGGATAAAAAAGAGAGTCAACCCGTCGGCTCCTTTAGCCCTAATGCTTTTATGATTTATGACATGGTGGGCAATGTCCTAGAATGGACGTGTTCAAAATATGAACATCGCTATCAGGGAACCGAGCAAAAATGCTTGAAGGGTGGCAAAGCCAGTCAAGTTGTTCTTCGCGGTGGCTCTTTTATTCAGAATGAGGTGAGAATTGCTCAGCGCTACCGGCTTCTATCTTGTATTTGTTCTGACTCGATGTTCTAGTTTTTTTAACTTGACAAAAAAAATCGGGGGTTAATATTAAAA
>LUTY01001675.1 GCA_001640045.1 Candidatus Thiomargarita nelsonii
GCGTTTTGATCTGGTAGTCATGGATGAAATTGAACTAAACATCCAGCACGTTTTTGTTGGCACACGCCACATATATTTATCAGCCTCTTTCTTGGTAGCCTCAAAACGTCCCATGTCTTCCATCAGCCGATATTTTTCGTCGTACTCGCTATCAGTAAAGGTGGGAAATTTCATAAACCAGCCCATGCCCATTGGCAGGTTTGGTCCACTGAAATTAGGCCCCGAATGACAAGCGATGCAACCTGACTCCGCAAAGGTATTCATGCCCTTAAGCTGTTGCTCAGTCAGTGCCGTTTTGTCTCCCTTGGCATAACGATCATAAGAGGAATTAGGGGTGATAAGCGTTCTCTCATAAGCGGCGATAGCCTTAGCGGTGTTGTCTGCCGTCATTGGGTTTTCTCCTCCAAAAGCAGCTTCAAACATCGGCACCGGGAATTGATTTGAGACGTATTATGACTGCGTCCCAATCTTTCATGCCCATTTCAATCGGATTCGTCACTGGTCCTTTGGCTTGTGCCTCAAGGCTTGGGACGCGACCATCCCAAAATTGTACTGATAAAAAGGCACTATTGAAAACAGTAGGCGCACTGCGTCCGCCTTTTTGTCCTTCGACACCCACAGAGACAGGACGGCTATCATCGCCACTCGCCATCACATTGTGGCATGAATTACAAGATATGGTGCCTGTACTAGACAAACGAGGGTCAAAAT
>LUTY01001676.1 GCA_001640045.1 Candidatus Thiomargarita nelsonii
AGGTTTTGAGAACCGTTCAAGAAATTTACGGCAAAGGTATGCAGCAAGCGCATGATATACAAGAACTCTTGGAACAAAAACAAAAGATTGTCCAAGACATGCAATTTGAAAAAAGTCGGCTAGAGGCTAACATTGCAGCCATCCAAAGTGAGCATCGCAAACGCCTGTTAGAATGGGGCTTAGCGGGACAACGCAATGATCAACTCCAATTTGCGATTGCGACGCAAAAACGAGAAATCGAAAATCAGCGTTTGCAAATTGAGATTATCAAACATCAAATCCAGGAATTGGAGACACACACTCGTGTTTTAGATCGCGATATTCAGTCGATAGAGACACTTAAAGCTTATTCAACAGCCAGTATTGAGAAAATCCAACAACTGGAAAGCAATTTGAGTGAGCTTGAACAAGAAGTGTCGGCTCAAGAGGCGGCTTTAAAACTGCTTAATAAAGAGGAATTGCAAAAAATCATTGCGGTTGAAGGTATTGAACTTGGCTATGTAGAAAAAGTCATTAAGCAAGAAGAAAGCCAAACAGAGCAATTGAAAAAAACCATTGATCAAATGTTTAGCACCGCGCAGGCACAAACACAGCTATCCTTAGAAGAAACCCAACTGACTCAGGATAGATTGGCTTATGAAAGAGACATCAGTATCCAAGTTCAAGCCGAGCGAGAGACGATGATGAGTAACCTGAGTGATTTAAGGCAAC
>LUTY01001677.1 GCA_001640045.1 Candidatus Thiomargarita nelsonii
GCTAACAACCTCTTTGCCTTCGTCATCGGAGCCACCACTGCTTGCTGTACCAGCCGTTGTACCAAAGCCTCCGGCGATAACGCTGAGAAAGTTGCGGTTCATGGCGCGACACATAATATAAGAGAGAATAGCACCGCTACTACCGACTAAGGCACCGGTGATGATCAACAAATTATTCTCAAGCATAAAGCCGATGGCTGCCGCTGCCCAGCCAGAATAACTATTGAGCATGGACACCACAACTGGCATGTCCGCGCCGCCGATAGCCATAACCATGTGGACACCAAAGATTAAAGCAATGGCCGTCATAATGCTCAAGGGAATTAGGCCAGCCTCAAGGTTTTCAGCATTGATAAACTCAACACCAAACCAGATGCAGGCGATCCCAAGACTTAGATTTAGGAAGTGGCGTCCCGGCAAAAGCAAAGGTCTGCTACCAACGATCCCTTGTAATTTACCAAAGGCAATCACAGAGCCGGTGAATGTTACCGCACCAATCAACACACCTAAGTAGATTTCCACTTCGTGGATGACTTTTTCAGCACCGACGAGGGGTGAAGTCGCCGCCGCCAGATGGATGTAATTGGCAAATCCCACTAGAACGGCAGCCAAACCAACAAAACTATGCAACATAGCAACGAGTTGAGGCATACCGGTCATTTCAACCTTGAGGGCTACAATAGTACCAATGATCGCGCCGATGATCATGG
>LUTY01001688.1 GCA_001640045.1 Candidatus Thiomargarita nelsonii
CAACGAAAAATCATGCGCTTTTTCTCAGAAATGGCAAAGCAAGCGAATGAGTCTCTAATAGATATGTTAGAGAATTTATTCTTTCCACAGAGACCGATGGTGATGGCAAGAGGTGAGGATAAAAGCTCGAAGCGAGCATTGTTGGAGCAATTGATTAAGCAGATTGAGTGAACCGAAATCGACGCAGAGCGTCGAGGCAGGCATTCCCACGCGGAGCGTGGGAACGAGAAAGGGTATGTTATTTATTTGGTGCTCCCTTAACAAGCACCTTTAAATCCTCAGCCAAAATAGCCAAAAGATTAACGTCATCCACTTGCAAAGCCACCCAAGCGTTGGCTCTGGTTTTGGCTAAATGCCGATCATCAAACAGCGTTTGTCCTCGTGTCCATTGACCTTGCGTCTCAACACGAACCAATGCGCGTCGTAATAACAATGTTTCTGGGTGGAATAAATAGGCTAAGGTGGCAGCATCATGTACGAGAAAACCGTTATTCCCTTGGACTATTGGTCCCGTGGTTGAAAACGGTTTTTATTACGATTTTGCCTACAAAAAAACCTTTACGCCTCATGATTTAGAACAAATTCAGGCTAAAATGAAAAAATTGGCGGCTGAAAATCTCTCTGTGACGCGCTCTGTGATGTCACGCGATGAGGCTATCCAATTTTTTCGAGCGCAGGGTGAGGAATATAAAGCCCAAATTATTGACTCGATCCCTACTAACGATGATATTTCCTTATATAAACAAGGAGATTTTACCGATTTATGCCGAGGTCCGCATGTACCCAGCACGGGCAAATTAAAAGCTTTTAAATTGATGAAAGTTGCGGGTGCGTATTGGCGTGGTGATCCTAATAATGAAATGTTGCAACGCATTTATGGCACCGCGTGGGCAACTAAAAAACAGCTTAAAGAGTATTTGCACCGCTTAGCTGAGGCCGAAAAACGCGATCACCGTAAACTTGGCAAATATTTGGATTTGTTTCATGTCCAAGAAGAAGCCCCTGGGATGGTTTTTTGGCATGACAAGGGTTGGACGGTTTATTTGCTGATACAAGACTATATCCGCCGTTTGTTGCGTCAACATGGTTATCAAGAAGTCAATACGCCACAATTAGTAGACCGTTCCTTGTGGGAAAAATCTGGGCATTGGGACAAATTTGGTGATATGATTTTTAGTACACACTCTGAAAATCGTGATTATGCTGTCAAGCCCATGAACTGTCCTTGCCATATTCAAATTTTTAATCAGGGTCTCAAAAGTTTCCGCGAGTTACCCTTACGGATGGCAGAATTTGGCTCTTGTCATCGCAATGAGCCATCAGGTACTTTGCACGGGTTGCTACGGATACGCAATTTTGTTCAAGATGATGCCCATATTTTTTGCACTGAAGAGCAAATTCAAAGTGAAGTATCTGATTTTATTGATTTAGTTTTTAATGTTTATGGCGATTTTGGTTTTCGTGACATCATTGTTAAATTGTCCACTCGTCCCGAACAACGTGTGGGTAGCTTTAAAGTCTCAGCATTAATTTCAATATATTCTGCAATCTCCGGTGCCTGTGCCTCTCGATATTTACGACTCTTATCTATTTTGTTTTTTTTATCGGGGTGTAACACTTTAAAAATTTCTCCAGAAAATTTGATCAAGTATTCTTTGACACCTTTGTGGCTGCCTTGTTCAGGTTCCTCAATTGAGGCTGTGTCTCCTGTCGTGTATCTTCTTATTAAAGGTCCAAACTTTTCAGGTTGCATGATTTTATGTCGGCAGTTGACTGAACATAAATTTTGTTTACATAATTTTACAACTTCTTCGATTTGGTTAATTAAAGAATTGGGTTCTTGCCTTCTTTTTGCCTGAGCCTGATGCCCATCATGATCAATCACAAAGATGACACAACGATCTTCTTTGAGGAAAGCTTTAACTGCTTCTTTAAGACCTTTTGAACCTTTTTTGGCAATATTTCGCCCGGGTTTGCCTTTTATGTTGATGGATACTTCTACGCCAAAATAGACGGTCAACTTTTCCGATAAACATTTAATCGCTTTGGCATCATAGTCTGATTCTGGTGCCCAAATTCTTACACTTGGCAAAATGATTTCTCCCTGTTAGCGCTTATTATAAAAGCTCACTATCAAAAATGGCACTACCAATACCAAAGTCCTTTACCCAACTACTCAGTGCGCCTCTCCGATTTTGTTCGTCTTCAAAATCTATTATCGATGTACCGATCCCCTTATGATTTTGTAGCAGTAAAACACCTAAACTATCGCCTAAACTGTCTTTATCAAAAGCGTCAAGAAACTGAGCGCTATGCGTGGTGACAATCACTTGTGTTTTTTGAGCCAATTCTTCAATTAAGCTTGCCACCAATATTAAAGCCGCCGGGTGAAAATTACGCTCTGGTTCTTCAATGGCGATTAAGGAAGGCAATTCGGTTTGATTGAGTAAAGTATAGTAAGCCAATAAACGCAAAGTGCCGTCAGATGCACTATCCAATGGAATAGGTTTTTCGTAGCCTTCAAGTAAACCTAATTTCCCCTCTCCATCATCAATTTTTGCCAAATTAAAATCGGTTACAGACGCAAGAGATTGACTCACCAACTCAAATTTTTCATAGTCCTCGTCATGCCACACGGAGAGCAAATGCTTTAATACGGTGCCCTCATCATCTAATTGAATTGGCTTATCTGAGCTTGGGTTCATAAGTAGCACATTTTTGCCGCGCATCACTTCCGGCATAAAATTAAAAAACGCCCAGTTTTTTATAAAGTTTGTTAGGCGATGAGTCACAGGTTTGTTGCCATAATCGCCGGCTGATTTCAAAGCCAATTTTTCCGAGGAATAAATAATAGGGTTTTTATCATCTTCATCTCTGATTTCACCAAAACCCTGTTGAACGGAGATGACTTTGACATCGTTTACTAATAACTCCTCGGTTTGAATGAGCTTATCAGCTTTGCTTTGTAACACGATATGATAGATAGCACGTTTGTCATCGGTTTCTACCTGCATTTTAAAGTCAATTTTGCTCCGCAGTGAGCCCGCCCAAGTCCAGCTTTGAATTGTGCTACTGTCTGGCTGTTTTTCACGGAGCATCATTCGGTG
>LUTY01001679.1 GCA_001640045.1 Candidatus Thiomargarita nelsonii
AAAACTAACGCGCAAAAACTGTCTTGGGATAAATCTTTTTTTTCGTTCCTTTGCCTCGCGTCAATACCATTAAGTTAATGCATAGAGTACAACGGATTAACGGAATAAACGGATTGGCTCAATGCTATTAAATGAACAAACCCATCTCACGGCAACACTTCAAAACAACATTATTTTGGCAATTTTTGTGGCGCAACCTGCGGTAAATCAGTTGCTTCAGCTTTTGGCAGTGATATGGCGTTAGCCTCTGGCAAGATCATGGTGTTGTCTTCTGATCCTGCTGGAGCCTGACTTATCGCGGTGTCACTATATAGAGCCGCAGACAGCCCTTCTATATTCCCCGTCACCATGCTATCCGGTGAAAGTGAGTGCAATTTTTCCCAAGTGCTGTTGTTCATCCAGCGATAAATACCGTATGCACTACCAAAGTCGATAATTACATCGTCTTGGCCATTACTGTCTAGGTCTCCCGTGATCATGCCTTCCGGCGATATGGTGTGCAGTTGATCCCAAGTGCTGTTGTTCATCCACACCCAAATACCATATTGAGGACCAAAATCGATAATCACATCGTCTTGTGTACTACCGTTTATATCTCCCGTCACCATGCTCTTAGGCGATAAACTGTGTAGTTGCACCCAATCGCTATTGTTTATCCACATCCAAATACCATAATCGGAGCCAAAGTCGATAATCACATCGTCTTGTCC
>LUTY01001680.1 GCA_001640045.1 Candidatus Thiomargarita nelsonii
CGCCATCCAAATTTGGCTTGTAGAGCCTTTAAAAAGGTTTGATCATCAAGTGCCATCACTTCATCAACCCCTGAGCGGGCACATGTCCACACTAATGAACAATCATTATCCGCCAATGGCAGCAATGCCAATGGTCCAGACGGGGTAAAACGTTCATAAGCTATATTTTTATGTGGATATTCTACCGTTACATTGGCAATCACTGCCGTTTGTCCATAATCCGTCTCACGAGTGCTAATGCCCAATTGTTGACGTACTTTAGAATTGCCCCCATCTGCCGCGACTAATAAGCGGGTTTGCAAAGTCTCTACTTGCTTATCCAACATTATTTGCACATCAACCATCTTATCATGCTGATTGATTTGCAAAAGTTGTGCAGGGGCTAAAATGTCGATAGGTGATGGTGTGAGCACTTCATTAAGTGTTTGACCTAAATGACGGGCACTCACAACATATCCTAAGGCAGGGACACCTAAATCCTTATTATTTAAACGAGTAAAGCCAAATTGTCCTTGATCGGAGATATGAATATGCTTAATAGGCGTGGCTTCGGGCGCGATCTTGTCCCACAATCCTATGCCAGAAAAAATGCGATGTGAGGCATAGCTCAATGCAATGATACGATCATCATAACTGGGTGACTTGGTAAACCAAGCCACCAACCCATCATTCAAATCAGCCTTTGCCCCCGGAACCCAAGATAATCCCAT
>LUTY01001681.1 GCA_001640045.1 Candidatus Thiomargarita nelsonii
CCAAGTATTAAGTCTGTCTCCTGAAGACTTGTTATTCCATTTGTGTATTCATACGGCTTACCAAAACAGCTTTTTCGGGATACGGTTTTTATGTGATATTCACAACACTATCCGTTATCATGAAATTGATTGGGATATTTTATTTCATCGCGCCCACCAATGGAAAGGCGAGAAAGTGGTTTATCTCGTGCTGTATCTAGCTAGGGACTGGTTGGCGGCATCGGTGCCTGAAAAAGTATTGGAGCAGTTTAAACCCGATGATTTTAATTTGGAACTGGTTGCCAAAACCAAAGAAATTATCACTAAAGACACTGATCCTCGGATTATACATGAAAATATTGCTAGATTATGGATGCCTAATAAGTCGTTTCGGGAGAAACTGTCGTTATTTTTGAAAAAAATATTTCTGCCACCTGAAAAGCTAGCTGAGACATATCATGCCCCGAAAAATTCATTACGAGTTTATTTTTATTATCCGGTGCGTCTAAAAGATCTTTTAGTTTGGCATAGTGGCAGAGTTTGGCGCATGTTACGCGGTGATAAAGAAATGCAGGCTTTAATGACGCAAGAAACTCGAGTCGCCATGTTAATAGAATGGATGAAATCAAAATAGGAGTCCAAAATTTATTTTGGACGTCCATATTTAAGCGAGAACACCGTATGAATCACTTGAAACACCATTTATTCTGGTTTATTGGGACTCTGTTTG
>LUTY01001682.1 GCA_001640045.1 Candidatus Thiomargarita nelsonii
GCAAAAGTTTTCGCGGTACTTATGCGAAAACTTTTGCCTCTGAACTTATTAAGGGGATCGTACATCACTGAGGCGAGCGCATAGCCATGCTCCCCAACTATTTTCTTGTTATTACAAGTAGTTGTTTCAAATTTAATGGTACCCAATTCTTTTACAATCTCTGTGGTATTAGGCCGATGGATTTTGGAGACCTCTGAGCTAAGAGGCGAAATCCCCAGGCTTTTTCATAGTTATCATCGCCATAAAGAACATCAATCACAGCCTTTTGGTTTAACATCAGAGGAAAATGTTTTTGCACGGTGTTTAATGTGCAAAAACATTTTCCTCTGATACAAACGCTGTGGCTTTTAAATGGCGACGTGCTTGAGTAAAAGCGCTCTTTGTTACCATCGTGCCGTTATCCAATTTTTTAAAAAACTCATTTAAAGCCAGTTGTAATGGCTTGATACTTTTTTGTAAAATGAGCAAAATAACGGCACCTCGGGTTCAATTTAAAATGACGGCTAAAAAATTTATACGCGGTGCGGTGCTCGTTCTTAAATGAGTCATCATTTAACACCTCGGCGAATAATTGAAATTGATTGGGTGGCTTTGTCATTTTCACCAGCCAACGTGTCTTTTTCCATGATTTGATTTTACCTCGGATTTTAAAACCAGCATTTAGCGCCGCGACTTGAACAAGATGAATTATTGAATTTATTTAAGCAAG
>LUTY01001683.1 GCA_001640045.1 Candidatus Thiomargarita nelsonii
CATGTCCCTCACTACATGAAACTCCACTCCAACCACAAGGCGTATTCGTCACATACTACCCATTTTGATATTTCCAATTAGCACCACCAGTACTCTTATAAAGAGCGACAAGCACCTCACACTCAGCGGGTGGGATTTCGGTAACTTCCGCGCACTCAAGTTTATCTCCGATATTATCCCTGATCGTTAGCACCGCCGTATTTGCTGAACCTAATACCGCCCCGGTGGCATTATTCAAGCTCAGGATAAGATTATCATTTTCCAATATCTCATCGTCAATGATTTCTACTGTAAAAGTCTTGTCAGCAGCATCGCCATCTGCCCAATTTAGGGTCCCTGAAGTGGCAATATAATCGCTGCCCGTTTTTGCTGTGTCATCGCTGGTGGCATAGTCTACTGATACCGCTCCGTCACTAGCACCAATACGGATAACAGTGATAGTCGCCTGCCCCTCATTTTCCATTACGCTGTAAGTGGTAAACGAAAATAGCACTAGACTTGGTCCAGAATAAGGTGTTTGAGTGGTAGCCCAAGTCGGATTGAGCTTATCAAGCCAAGCAATAAGACTCAGATCATTAGCCATTAAGTGGTTGTCGTCTAAGTTTAGTTCCTCCAAATCCCTGTTTATCAAGGAAAGTGGGATGTTTCCGTATAGTTCGTTGTCGTTTAGGTGGAGATACCTTAAATAGCTCAAATTCCCCAATTCACT
>LUTY01001684.1 GCA_001640045.1 Candidatus Thiomargarita nelsonii
AATCAGTGCCAATTACTTATCGCCTATTGTTGCTCAGAAATAGGCGATAAATCGCCTACACCTCTGCGGCCAATTTCTCTTAACTTAATGGCATTGAGCCTAACAGGTGCCTCCCACGCACAAAATAATAAACTCATTACCATCCGGCTGCCCGCTGCCAACATGCCGCCCGACGCTGAAGGGATAATTATTGTCATTGAGGACTCCGAGTTGATTTTCGCCTAACACGACAACATCTTCAATGGTGACAAAAGGAAAGCCAAAGTGGTTTCCTATACCAATATCACCTGATTTGCCGCTCGCAATGTGATTAGGTGAGGCAATCTGGAGTAAATTCACGGCAAGGTTCTTAGTCACCAAGTTACCATTACCGTTAAGCTTGATTTGGTAAATCATCTTAAAGCCATTGTTCATATCGTCTTGTGAGTTATCCCGCTCAATCACCCAACCTTTGTCAGGTGCAAACAAGATAAAATCTCCAATCGCTTCCCCTTTTAACGGATATTTATAGCGAACCCCTGTATAGCTTTTAGTGACAATATCAAATTCGTGCATCAATAAAATCGATGCTTCGCCATCGATCAGCGGTTTTTCTAGTAAGGTGATCAGTTTCGATCCATCAGGGGTGATCGCCATACCTTCAAAGCCACCGCTGCACGTCAAGGCATCCCGGAAGTGTGGCTCATCAACGTGCCAAACAAGCAGGTGG
>LUTY01001685.1 GCA_001640045.1 Candidatus Thiomargarita nelsonii
GAAACGCTCAAGGGAGATATCAATGAAGTCTTTAAAGAGCCCTTTGCCATGAGCGACATCGGCAGTGAGTTTGTGCCAAAACCGCTGGATTATGGTTATACCAAAGAAGATCGGGCTTATTTCGTGACGGAATATATTGAGGGCACGATAGATGGTGAAAGCTGGCTAGAAAAATATGGGGCTATGGATTTAGAAACGACTTTAGATGTGGGCTTACAAGTGGCAAAAGGTTTGCAATTGGCGCATGAGAACGGGATTTATCATTTAGACTTGAAACCAGCTAATCTGCTACTCAAACGCACTGAAACTGGTATAACGGTCAAAATCATAGACTTTGGTTTATCTCAAGTAGCGACTTCTTTGGGGGAAACGGCAAGAAGTCAAAGTGGATTGAGCGTATTTGGGCAAGCGGTGATTTGTGGCACTTTGGACTATGCGCCACCAGAACAACAAAGTTTTGATCGCTTGTGTGAACCGGATGCGAAAAATGATGTGTTTGCGTTTGGTGCGACGATGTATCGTTTGTGTACGGATAAAAGACCACATCCGGTTAGGGAGCGTGATTTGCCAAAGGTGTTGCGTGATTTGTTGTGTGATTGTGTTGAGGATGAGCGGGAAAATCGACCGGATTCTGCGCGGGATTTGGTGAGTCAGTTAGAAGAGATTGTAAATAGCCAAGATAAATCTTGGACTCCGGAAAAGAAAAT
>LUTY01001686.1 GCA_001640045.1 Candidatus Thiomargarita nelsonii
TTCCCATTCTGCTTCTGTCGGCAAACGGTATTCTTTGCCAGTTTGTTCACTCAACCACTTAACATAAACCACTGCATCATTCCAGCTGACACACACGCCCGGGATTGTCCTCATTGATGAAATTGATTTACACCTACATCCTAACTGGCAACGGAAAATCATCAATAATTTAAGGACAAGCTTTCCGTTAATTCAATTTATGGTGACAACGCACTCACCAACTATCGTGCAGTCTTTGCAGCCTGGTGAAGTGATCAATTTGAATGATTATAATATTGGCGAATATTATGATAAAAGCGTTGAAGACATACTAGAGTGGGAGGGCGGAAATAGCCATACCATTTAAAACCTTGAATCACGGATTTTACAGATGACTCGGATTACACGGATTAAAAACCTAAAAACACTCATTACCTGATCTTTTGACTTTGATTTTAAATCCGCGTAATCTGTGTTATCCGTAAAATCCGCGATTCAAGGGTTTTAAGTGGTACGACAATTTCTCCGGCACTAGAGGGATAACTTTCTACGTGACACTTTTCTCGTTCCCACGCTCTGCGTGGGAATGCCTGCCAGGACGCGGAGCGTCCTGCACCTCGTCCAAAATAAATTTTGGACTCCAAAACTTAAAAAAGGAGTGTACCATGCTTGAGATCATTGGGCTAGTCGAAGGAGTAGTCAAAACGCACGAGATATATAAAGGCATA
>LUTY01001687.1 GCA_001640045.1 Candidatus Thiomargarita nelsonii
CTAGAACATCGAGTAACATCTTGTGGCGCTACGGCATCTTGGGCTAAAATGCAAGATTCTGTGATAATCCAATCACTATTGAGCGGTGGGGCACAGGTATTTTCTGTCATCGTCTGTGCCAAAGCCGGCCATATTTGCAAAGTGAGAATGAGTACCAAAAGAGTAGCACTGAATTTTTGGCTTGTTAATAATAATTTTTTTAGTTTTGTAGTCATAATTTACAAATGATTTAGGATGTCTATAGGAGAAACTCGATGATCAAGTTTTTAGCCCTTGAAATTTGTGATTATTGAATAATCAATGACTTAAGCAAATGCACTATTTTTTAGCTGTTTACAAATTGTAAGTTATCGCGGTAAATATTAATCATAAAATATTCAAAAAGTCAATAAAAAAAACTTGCTCATCGAGTAATAAGATTTTGACTTATCCCTAAAAAAACCACAATCACCCAACAACTCCCCTGCTCACCGGCTTAATTTCCCGAGCTTAGTAAAAATGGGGATCGAGCCAAGGCGATTTGAAAAATGAGGGCAAAATCAAAGAATGTACTAAAAATGGGGCTTGTGTGTGTTTGAGACAAAACGGATGGATACTATTGCGCTTAGCCTCAATCAAAGCTGCTCATTGAGGCGATAACACTGATGATATTATTCGATATTCAAGAGAATACCATCCACATTAAATAAGCCATAAGTCGTGGTGCT
>LUTY01001778.1 GCA_001640045.1 Candidatus Thiomargarita nelsonii
GGGCTGTAGGGGCGAACCTGCGTGTTCGCCCTGGCTTAACTTAATGGCATTGACGCGGAGCAAAGGAATGCCTGTAGCGACGCTCTGCGTCGCGGTTAGCCGATTATGCCGCTATACTATTCCAAGCCAAAGCATCTGCCAATGGTGTGCGCTTGTTTTCTTCTGCCGTCAGAATAGACAAGTTCTGGTCACCATCACCACCTAGTAAGTTGTTTAAAATATTGTCAAATTCTCTTAATCCATTTTTCTGCGTTTTCTGCATATTTTCACGCCAGCGTTTGTAGGCACGTTCCGCCCGTTCGGTACTGAGATAGAGCAAATTTATTAATTCTCGCACGGCTCCATTACTTATTTTATCCTCTGCCAATAAATGCCGCAAATCATCTAAATCTTGTAAGCGGGGAAAAATGCCAGCTTCTTTGGGTTGAATTTTGCCCGCTGCATAGGGTTGCATAGATAATAGTCCCGATGGTGTGGTCAATTCTCGCTGGCAAACCGTTTCATAATCATCAATGACGCTGGTGGTAATACGATGAAAGGCTAAACTCGCCGGTACTCGCCCATCTTCGCTCAGTGTTTGTTTTGATCTCGTTTTTGCTGTTTTACATAATGATTCGGCTAAGTGGTATGCTAAATAAAACGGTTGACTGGCTTTTACAAAGCTAATGCCAGCACAAGCGGTTAGTCCGGTGGGTATATGTAAGTTTATTCCTTGGTTTTTGTATTCTTGTTTAAATTGGCTAAATAATGTTTCTGTGTGTTCTTCAAATGCGGTTAAAAATTTTTCTGTAAAGGCTATGGCTAAGTCTCCACGCACTATCATGGTTAAGTCGTCGCCTCCCAGTACCAAGGGACGGGCGGGCATGACTTGGAAACTGTTGCCGTCGGCATTATGGCGCAAAACGGCTTTTTCGACTAATTCCGCTTGTGTCGCTTGCCGTGTCGCTGCAACGGTTGCTTGTTCAATAATCTCGGATAATCTCCGAAAAACTTTGGTATAGTGTTGAGGTATGTCTTTTATGTCTTCACGCACTTGCATCAATAGTTGGCCTAATCCATTTCCATCGGCATGGATAACGCCAATATAACGGTTTTCTCCCAATGTCGGAAAATTTTGCTCTTCGGCTTGATTATCTTCTGGATCTAAATTTTTCGGCCAGACTAATTTGTCTTGATAGGGGGTTTTTAAGTTGAGCTTTTCTTCTAAAGCTAAGATTTCTGCCCGTTCCAAAAAGCGTCGCTTTATAATGGTGCGTTTGTCCAGACGTTCATTGCCTTCATTATTGGGGTTGGGTTTTTCGATAATCGCCGGTGCGCCGGTACGTGGTCCTCGCGCTACTAATGGTCCGGCAATGGGATATACCGGGTATAGGCGATTTCGATCTGCCATTTTCTGTTGAGAGGTGGCCTTTTCTGCGGACAATATTTCGCTATGTTTTTGATATGTTTGGAATCCTTGCACAAATTCTAGGCCGGGCAAACAGGTTCTAACGGTAAATGTCCATAAATCCCGTAAATTTTTTGCGTGTTCAAGCGATTGTAAAATGGCGATAAATGCGCCCCCCGCTTTACGGGAAAATTCTATGTCTTGGTCCGGTTGTAATTTTAGGGCTTGTAAGACTTTATCTAATAGTCCTGCGGTGATGTCTTCGATTAATTCGCTCGCGCCTACCATGTCGCGTAGTTTACTGCTATCTAGTATATAGCTTTGAATAGATTTGGCTTCAAATGTGTATATGACTGGCATGGATTTGTCCTTTGTGTAAATTGGAGTCGCATTATATAGGAGTTTGGGGTTGAAATGGTAAATGGCAAATTTGCCGTTTGGGGTCCAAGATAAATCTTGGACTCCTATTTTTAGAGTTTATTCAATAATTTGAATTCTTTCTGTGGCAATTTCTACCCATCGATATGGTCCTTTCGATTTTTGTCGCCCTTTGAAAACTTGATAACTGGCTTGGCCAATTTCTTTTAAGTCGGTGTGCAATTTGCCAAATGCATTGTCTAATTCATTTTTTCGTGCATCAATCTGATCTCGCTCTCCCTTTTCAGTCCAGTAAGATGGCCATTGTTTTTTATTTAAACAAACGAGGCTGGATATGCCTGTTTTGCTGTTATTAAGGCCGGCTCTGCTTAAGCAGTTTAATATTTTTTCCCTATAATCAAAGGCTTGTTTAAAATAAAAGTGGCTTTGTTGTTTGGCAAGGTTGGCATTTTCTAATAGAAATAAGTATAAACCGGCACTCAGTGGTTGTAATTGTGCTAATTGATATCCGTCAATGGATAATGTGCGTTTATTTAAGTCTAGGCTTATTTGCCCGGTTTGATTGGTTATGTCTTTTAAGTAGATTTCTGATAGTTTGACCAGTTCCGAATAATTTTGCTCTTTTTTGAGCAAGGGCGGTAATAAGCCGTGCATTCGCACAAAGGGCAGGGTGGCAAAGTCAATAATATTTTGATGGCTTGGCTCATTTTGAAGCGGAAAATAGAAATTGCGGTCAGTTTCAAATTGTTCGGAAACTAGGACATGAGATAAGTCATCCTCCGGGCGGGCAAACCAACTCATGGCTTGAGTTAAATAAATGCCCATGGTTTTACGCCCTCCCGCTATTGAGGCGTGGAGTACAATTTGAGGTTTTTGTGTCCAGTCACGTATCCGTTCAACAATGGTATTGGCGGCATTTTCATTGTCGATAGATGTGCGTAAGTCATTTAAGGGTTGAGAGTTGTGCGGATCGAGTAGGGTTTCAATCCATTGGGGGCGAATTTCCCATCTGGTTTGGTAGTGATGATTAAAGGCGGCAATTTTTTCTTCGAGTAGTATTTGCATACTGGCTTTGCCAAAAGAGGTGGTTAGTAGGTGGATTTCGCCGCCGGTTACGTTTTTGGTTTCTAATAGTCCAAATAGGGTTTCGGTAATGATCGCCGGGGATCTGCCGGCGACGGAAAATAGGATGTGTTTTTTTGTTGTTGGCATTTTTTTTTATTTGAGGTGGAGTGTGGGAACGATAAAAAATAATTGCAGGACGCGGAGCGTCCTGTCAGGCATTCCCACGCAGAGCGTGGGAACGAGAGAACAATTCGTTTATTCCCTCCGTTGTACTAAATGGTCTTATGTCTAACGATGAGCACTTCGCTGCGGAACGAGAACAAGGTGGACTCCTATTTTGGCTTTATCATAGCTTTATCTGTGAATGGTGTATGAGTTGCATCTGACTTGATAATGTGCTCGAAGTATTGCGCTTGTAAAGAACGATAATAGTCCCCCATTTTTTTGGTCCTACTATAAAATTTATCGTTCTATATTAGTAGCTTGTTGTGCGACTTGGGCCAATAATGCCGGTAATAAGTCGTCTTCAGTTGCCTCAATTTGTTGTTGTAGCCATTGTCTAAAATCTTGAGTTTCTGCATTGTCTATAAAAATAGGTGCGCTCCAGTCTGGATCATCTTGTTTGCAAATGGCGCGTTCTCCAGTAAATAAGGTTTGATGTATGATCTCTTTTGTCACTTGTGGTTTTGTCGCCAGTTCTCTAATTCTGCCCCATTGTGCCGCTGATGGACCAACTGGAATATCCGCCGGTACTGATGCCAATAATCGCGCTGAGCGGTAAAGTAATTTTAAAGTTCTGAGCCAGTCTTTGGCTTGTTTTTCAATTTCTTGATTTTGGCTCTTTTGTCCAAGCTGCCCAACTAACCATTGTGCTAGTGGGATAGCTGGTTGTTCAGGTTTTGGCGGTTTTTCCACAATGCTTGCCGCTTCTAAAGCCGGTTGAGGCGTTTGCAATAGTTGTGGATTTATCCAAACTTGTCCCAGCCCGGCTTGTCGATATAAGCCAACCCCAGCTTCAAGGGGCTGAATGTCAGTCGCTTGCTTTAATTTAAAATGCAATACGCTGCCCATGCTTAATACTGTACGCTCTTGTTCTCGGCGGGCATAATGGCTGTTAAACGGGGCATAGTGACGGCTACGAATAAAGCTTTTTTTAAGGTTTAAGTCTCCGTCTGGTAATCCAAAATGTTCGGTTGTGGGCAATAAAGTCGGTTGTCCCCATTCATCTAATAATGCTAAGTCTGCTAATAACCAGAGGGTTATGTCTGTTGTTGGTTTGTCGGATATGCTTTGTTTATCTTCAGTCCAATTGGCTTTTTTTACCGCTACATGGCCATATTCTGCATAACGTGATCGCCCTAATCTTAAATCACCAGTCATCTTTGCAATCAGTTGTGCAAATATGTCGGTTGAAACGTCATCATCTGCTTCTAGCATAAAGCCAAAGCGTAAGCCTTGAGGTAAACTGGTATAGCCAAATAGTTGCCCTTGACTGGCGCGTCCTGTTTTGGGATCAATCGCCGTTTTCATGCGAAGATGGCGCGAGGGTTGGCTAATAGAGCCATCTAAGGCGATATATCCATTACGCATTTGTACCGGTTGGATACCTTCTTTGTATTTTTCAAGTTGATAATTCAATACATTTTGAGGCTGTAGCTGCTTTTGTTGAATCGCGGCTGCGCCGGTTTTTTGCTGATGCCAACATAAGGGCATTGGATAGCTCAAGCGGTTAGTCTCGCTTAAGGGTAATGCATTGCCAAAGCGCACTTTTCCGCTCTGGAATATTGTATAGGCTTCTTGTTCAGAGAGTTCGCTATACCAGTCTGCTGCTATCGCGCCTAGCAGGTTGGCGCCGGGCAGGTAGTCTAAGCTACTGTGTCCGCCAAGTGTCGCTGCGCGTTGGCTGATGATCACGTCTTCTAATAGTGTTGCTGTAAACGATTGTTTTTGCATATTTATTCGCATTCCAGTGTCACTCGTCCCAATCCTCGACTACGCGAAGCGCCCACGGCTCGAATGAGTTTTAAACAAGGTTTAAGACAGTCTATCCATTGTCGTCCTTTTCCCCAGTCTATTGTATTTATACGTTTTTTATTTAAGACTGTGATTTGCGCTGTTAAAGTCAAAGGGACTGTGACTTCTATTGTTCGTAATGATTTGTCAATCGCACATCCAGTCGCTGGCTCAATCGCGGTAGCACTCATTTGTTTAAATAAGGCTTGGCGTAATTGTGGCTCGGTGTCGGGATGAGATAGCCAGGCAGTGAGTTCAGGCGGTAAGACAGCATCAGAAATCGCTAATGCGCCGGCTTCGGTTTCTAAACGAGTCATTCCTTCTTCCGGGGCATCACTCCCAAATAAACAATGGGTTGTCTCTGGCGGCAGATGTCCCCATTGTTCGGCGCGATAGACGGCATCACGTAGTAAGCCTTTGATTGTGCGCCCGGGTAAAAAAGGTAATCCGTGATTGTTTTTTTGGACTAAGGCGTCTACTAGAGCACCGCCTCCGCGTCCACTGCCTGCTTGCCAATATGATTGTATGTCGAATCGTATGTTATACATTGTTTTCCTTTTTGTTCGACGCGGAGCGTCGGGGTAGGCATTCCCACGCAGAGCGTGGGAACGAGAACAAATTCATGGTTCGGTACTTACATCACAAGAGTTTTTTGAATTCTTCAATAGTTAATCCTGCGTCTTTGACAATACCACCCATAGTATAAGCATTAATGGGATTTGCTCTTGGTATAGTGATAATGCGTTCTCCATCTGTCATGGTGATATGTTTACCTTGCCGCGCAACCCAAAATCCAGCTTTTTCAAACGCTTTTACAGCAGATAGATGATTTATACCGGATAACTTAGGCATTATCCTACCTCCACATAGCGTAGTTCTCCTTCGTAGTTTAATTCTTCTACTACGGCAAGATAGTCAAAAATGGCATCTTTGATATTCTTCAAAGCCTCGTCCTCGGTTTGTCCTTGAGACCAACAACCGGGTAATCCGGGACACCAAACCGCATAACCTTCTTCTGTTTTTTTGAGATTGACTTTGTATTTCATAATTGTTGACCTGTTTTTTTTTCTCGTTACCAAGGGCAACCACAAGGGATTGCCCCTACAAACCATCGCTAACTGTAGGGGCAATCCTTTATGGTTGCCCCTTTT
>LUTY01001696.1 GCA_001640045.1 Candidatus Thiomargarita nelsonii
ATAAGGGCTATTGCGTCCACCATCATTGGTAAAATCATTCGCAAAATCATTCGCGGCGGTGGCATAAGCAATCAGGAAACCACTGGGCGTTTGTTTTGGTGCTGCCAGCCCATTGTTCATGGATGGCTGGGGCGGTGAGCCGGGACGATCCCTTTTTCCCTTAAATTTGCTCTTAAATGTGTTATATCGACAGGCATCCAAAATCACAATATTCATTTTATTTTTGGCAGCTTTCATCTCGTCTAACACATAATTGGCATTCACAGTTCTATAATATAATTGCTCTGGGCTATCTAATGAATTCATCGCCCCAATTGGCATTAAATAATTTTCGTTGTTATGTTGGGCACCATGCCCGGAGAAATAAAATAAACCGACATTCTCCTTATCACGACGCAACTTTTGCCCAAATTGACTCACCACGCTATACATTTGTTGTTGGTTCAGATTGGTTTTTAAAGTCACCTCAAAACCTAAATGGCGCAAGACTTTAGCTAAATCTTCAGCATCATTGACGGGATTTCTTAAATCAGAGCCACCCAAATAAGCGGCATTGCCGATGACGAGTGCTAATCGTTGTTCAGCTTGGCTTGTTGCGGTGAAATTGAAAATGAGATAGGCGATGATTAGCCATAAATTTAAGTGTTTCATGGTAATTACACTCGGTGCAAGGTACGCCTTGCACTCCTAAAGGAAATATTAAGGGACAAGTTTATAATAATCAGGTGGATACTTAATCCACCCTACATATCAATGCCATTGACTAGCACAGGAGGGCGAAAATCTCCGTACCATCTAGTACAACGGATTCGGGGAATAAACGGATAATTCTCGATGAACAATCCGTTTATTCCCCAAATCCGTTGTACTAAGGGGTGGCCTGAAAACTTCCGCCCTCCTGCACTATGTTTCGGGAAATCCGCTCCGCTCCATTCCCGAAACATCTCGCTTGATTTTTATTTTTTCCCCCAAAAGCGTTAAAAGAAGGGCAACCACAAGGGATTGCCCCTACAGAGTTCATGATTGTTATGTAGGGGCAATCTCTTGTGCTTGCCTCTGTCGGCTTTCACAAAGAGCTATTGCATTCCGGTGGTACAAGAAAAACCGTCTGCGGCTAAAGCACCGCGTTTGTCATAAAAATCAAACGACAGGGATTAGCAAGCGTAGGGTCAATGCTATTAATTTAATTACAACTAATTGATTAAAAAAAATATTATTCCAGAACCGCGGGGTTTATCAGTTGTTTCGGTCATTTCGCTCCGCGGATTTCCCGAAACGTAGCCGAGGAAGTTCCCTACGGGAGGACTGGAGCGGATTTACTCCCGTAGGGAACTTAACTGAATCCCATAATATATCAAGCGGCTTTGTTTCGGTCATTTCGCTCCGCGGATTTCCCGAAACTCGGTCAATGGCATTGAAGCGTAGGATGCGTCCCACGCACCATTAATCTACATCGACCTCAAAAATGTGGGGCGCACCCTACGCTCGCTTTATTCATGCCGGCTTGCATTGCTTTTGCTCCTGTATCAGGTTTATCCTTACACTTTTATTTGTATTAATACCGTTTCATGTGCTGTTTTTTTTACTATGTTGCCGAAGGCACCACCCCGAATTGCCGTTTATATTCCCGGCTGAACTGGGCGGGACTGTTGTAGCCCCCCATGTACCCGGCTTCGCTGACATTTTTCCCTTCCATGATGTAGGTCTTGGCTTTGTTCAAGCGGATCAGTTTAGTGTACTGCAAAGGTGATAGGTGCATCACTTCCTTGAACTTCTTATGAAATCCGGAATTGCTCATGCTGACCAGACTGGCGAGTTCATCTACAGACACGTTTTTGTCCAGATTTTTATGCAAATGCTCAACGGCTTTTGAGATTTGCTGAATCTGCCCCTGTTGTCTAAGCAGCACTTTCAACGCACCGCCCTGCTCATCACTCAAAATGCGATAGTAGATTTCATCAATAATGGACTCACCGAGAATGGCGGCTTCAGCGGGATTATCCAGAGTTTTGAGCAGGCGGATGGTGGCATCCAGCAGATTGTCATTAATGGGTGCTGTGAATATGCCTGAGGTATTCATGACCTCCGGTTATATTATTAAACAAATGAGCGATAAAACAAATAATTCGTTATAGTATATAACTGTTAACTTGCAACCATTAATGTTTATTTACCAACACTTAACACCTATAATTATTACAGAAACACTTGACATTAAAGGAGACGAACATGGAAAAGCTGAGTATTCGTGAGGCGTCCGAGCGGTTTGGGTTGTCGCGGGCGCGGTTGTATCAGTTGTTGGATAAGGGGACAATTGTTGGTCATCGCTCTACAATGCGGGGACGGAGTGCTAAGTCGTGGGTTGATGGTAATAGTTTGTCTATACATATTGAAAATAGATTAGAAAAACAACGGCAAGGTGGCCGACAAGGTGGCCGGCATCAAGTTGGCCGCACACCTACGAAAGCGGGCGTAACTGGCGTTTCCACCGATGGAGTTGTATCCACTTGTAATGGCGTGACTGGCGTAGGGGGCAAAGGCTTAGGGTAAATTCTTTCCTCTAATGCCGCCAATGTCGGTGATTCTGGATTGACTTTGCGTAAACCTTCCAAATACCGTTTCGCTTGATCTAATTGCCCCCTCTCCAAAGCACCTTCTATCCATGTCACATAACGCGCCGCAATTTTATCTAAACCCGCTAATGCCTCAGCATGGTTTGGCACTTTTGCCAATACCTCTTTATAACACGCCAAAGCTGTACCACCTACGCCACTGGTTAAACGATGGGCTTGAAAATGTCTTTCACAAACGCGCAAAAGTTGCGAACATTCAGGACACACAACACTTGTCTCACATCCTTCTATCGCTTCAATCCTGCGTTCTTTCGGCACAAAAAAGAAATCATTGTCTATCGCCGCATAATAGGCTGGCTCTTGCGAGCCATTTGTTTCAGCCTTGACGGCAACCCGTACCTGCTTAAACATTTGTTCTATCATCAGATTGTGCTTTTGCATTTGACACTTCAAATGCTTGAGATAAGGGCTATTGCGTCCACCATCATTGGTAAAATCATTCGCAAAATCATTCGCGGCGGTGGCATAAGCA
>LUTY01001689.1 GCA_001640045.1 Candidatus Thiomargarita nelsonii
TCTACCAGTCGCTTGGGCAAATTTGTCATATTCCGCAAACGTCACTTCATATTTGCCTATCGCAAAACGACTGACAGATACCCGGTGAACGGGCTTTTCATTATCAAATCCACCGCCTTGAATATCACCCATCCGAAAGCTTCCGGCGGGAATCCATACCATTTCTGGGCCTTCGCTGCCGTCTTTTAAACGTGAGCGGAAGACTTTACCGGCAGAAAAGCTATTATTGTTGGAAGGCGGCGGTGTCTGGATACTTTGACAATTGTGAGAGGGATCGCTAACATCCACGATACGCGGCCTCTCAAACTGGAGTTCCAGTTCTTGAATAATCTCTTTGCCGGCTTCTTCCTTTTTTTCTCGGGAACCCGCCGGTAGTGCCACGTTCCGCGCAATGATGGTACGCCGTGCAACAACACGGCCCTTACCATCACGATCTTTCACTGTGGCTCGAACCCAAATAAAAGGACATTGATACGCTTTGTCCTCGTAGAAATTGAGCAGAGAAAAAATCACAAAACGCCCATCGTGAATCACGACATCAACCGCGATTCCGGGAGGGGATTGTGCGACTCCTGCTTGGGGCATTGTCAGAATGGCAACTAATAGCCATAGTCCAAACACTTTTCTATTGTTTTCTTTTTTCATCGTTGTTTCCTTAACTACAGGGGGTAATCTCATTAACTACATGGATTTTTCATCAGAGCAAG
>LUTY01001690.1 GCA_001640045.1 Candidatus Thiomargarita nelsonii
GTTATATCAATGAGGATTCCCTGTTATGGATATCTAGGCGGTGGTAAAATTTAAATTTGCTTAGGGGATGGAACATTAATCGTAAATTAGTTGTGGGTGGTCCCAGAAAAAATGAGGGAGAGTCCCAACGCATTTTCTGGACATGCTAACTAATCCCTGCGGATTAAATGCTCCGCAGGGATTAGTTAGGCGGTAATAAATATTCATTAAAAAATTGTTGATGTCAAGAAAATATTCAACGCTTCTTAGGATTGTTCGGGATTTCTCGTTTTCCCAATTATTCCAACTCCAAAATTTAAAAAAGTTGGTAATAACCCAAAAGGAATACCTGATACTCGATGAATTTCAAAATATTTTGAGATGTCCTCAATGAGTAAATCATAATCAAATCCTTTATGCTCATCACGCTTAACTTTATGCATTTTGCCTAATGTCGCGTTAATAAATTCGGCTACCGTATAACTCTCAACATCCCCCAACATTTTTTTGATGAGGTACTTAAAGAAAAATACTAACCCCTTCTCGTTTGGAACACTGATAAAAATATATCCCTTTGTCGCTTTTGACAATTCCTCAAGATAGGGTTTAACCAAGTTTGGGGGGATATGCTCTAATGTTTCTAGGCATATTGCAATGTCAAACTGCTCACCATTTAGAGCCATCTCATCAGGACTGTGGCATTCTCTAAAGAGAAAATCTGGTTGAG
>LUTY01001691.1 GCA_001640045.1 Candidatus Thiomargarita nelsonii
GTTTCCCCCGGCTCCAAAATACCCGCGACGATTTCCCATAGCCAAGCACCGTTAGCATGTCCTATCGCCCCTGGGCGAAATTGTTCAATCATCACCACTTGATCACGAATGGGATCATAAGGCAAAACAGCGGCAGCATGGCCCCGTTCAAGCACTTCACGCAATAATTCACGGCTCCACCCCCCGGCAAAGAGTGTGTGCTTGAGCCGGTAGCGGACTAATTTAAAAAAACCTTCATAACAGTTTTTTTTATCAAGTATTTCAATCTGATTCATTTTTTTTAATACATTTTTTTATCGATTTTTAATTAAGCAAGCTCGCGAGCCGCCGCCAATAAAGCTAGACGGGCAATAACGCCATAAGCATAAAAGCGATTGGGATCAGCGTCAGGTGCCATATTTTGATCAGGGGTAATACAAGAATTGATAAAAGCTAAGGGCTCAAAATGCATCCCTGGCGCGTTTAGGTTTTCATTAATGCCGCGTGTGGTATGCACACGATAAAAGCCGCCCACGACAAAATGATCTATCATATAAACCACAGGTTCAGCCACCGCTTTTTTTGATCCCCAAGTTTCAAAAGTGTACACGCCCTCTTGCAAAATAACTTGGCTTATTTTTTGCCCTTCTTTAGTAGATGACATACGTGTGCCGGGGTCAGCTTCTGTTGTACAATCAGTGAGTAGCTCGATTAATGGGATTGGTTA
>LUTY01001692.1 GCA_001640045.1 Candidatus Thiomargarita nelsonii
AGGGAATAGCGTAATTTTTGCCAAAAAGGCATGTCAACTTGCTCCTTCAATAAAACGGTAGCCCCTCCCCCAAACGGTTTGGATACATTCTAACGGTTTCAATTTTTGTCGTAATCGGCTCACCAGTATATCAACCGAACGGGAAAAAAACTCGGCATCCACACCGCTGAGGGCATTCATGATTTCATCACGGCTAAAACTTTTGCCTGGGGATTTAACCAGCAATAGTAGTAGCGCATATTCTTTGGTAGTCAACTCGATCATTTGCCCTTTGAGAGTGACTTGATGGCGGTTTGGATCAATTTTGAGGTCGCCAAATTGAAGTATGGGAGAAGTTTGTTTAGATGTGGTACGTTTTAGGATATTATGAATCCGGGCAACCAATTCGCGGGGTTCAAAGGGTTTAGCTAGATAGTCATCAGCCCCGATTTCTAGTCCAATGACCCTGTCCATGACTTCGCCACGGGCAGTCAGCATCAGAATGGGCCTGTCACTATCCTTGCGAAGGGTGCGGCAGACATCAAAGCCGTCCATTTCAGGCAGCATGACATCCAAAATAAGCAAATCCACGTCGCCTTGTGACAAGCGACGTAGTCCTTGGCTTGGATGGGTTTCACTGATCAAGTTGAGATCGTAACGTGAAAAATATTCCGCGAGCAGCGGCGCAAGACGCTCATCATCGTCAATCAGTAAAACTGTATACATT
>LUTY01001693.1 GCA_001640045.1 Candidatus Thiomargarita nelsonii
ATGATTTTTCCTCTTATCGCGCTACCGCCTGTCAAGCGAAAACGCCAGTACGCACCATTTCGCGCCTAAAGGTTTCTCGTGTTAATGACTATGTCATTATAGAAATTTCAGCAAATGCTTTTTTGCATCACATGGTACGCAATATTGCAGGCGTATTGATGACTATAGGTCATGGTGAGCAAACAGCCGAGTGGGCACGTACTGTCTTAGAGGCACGCAATAGAACCTTAGGCGGAGTGAGAGCACCCGCCGAGGGCTTATATTTATGTGGTGTGGATTATCCTGAACCTTATGTATTTCCAAAGGCTAATCCCCCTATTTAAAAATTTTGCGTAAAAAAGTCTTGCTTTTTTTTTATAGTTGGATTACCATACGCAGCCATTGCCGGTATAGCTTAGTTGGTAAAGCACCTGACTTGTAATCAGGAGTGACGGGTTCGACTCCTGTTACCGGCTCCATTTAAAGAAAAAATAGCCCCAGCGCGTTATGCGCTGGGGCTATTTTTTTGTCCAAGATAAATCTTGGACTCCTTTAAACTCAACGCTGTAAAATCAGTTCAAGTACCAACTTACTACCAAAATAAGCCAACATCAGTGCAAAAAAACCACTGAGACTCCAGCGTATCGCTGTCTTTCCACGCCAACCATAACGCCAATGTCCCCATAGCAATATCGCAAAAACACACCATGCCACTAATGACAAAACG
>LUTY01001694.1 GCA_001640045.1 Candidatus Thiomargarita nelsonii
TTAATGGTATTCCGGGCAAGGTTGAGGCTAAGCCACCTAAACATTTGTCCAGTGCGGTGGGGCAAATGGTCAATTTTTTAGGGACTTTGCAAAATGAATGGGCAGGGGCTGTTGCCTTTAGCTCCTTCGATACTTATATAGCCCCATTTTTGCGTAAAGATAATCTATCTTATAAACAAGTCAAGCAGGGTATTCAGGAACTGATTTATAATTTAAATGTGCCTTCGCGTTGGGGCTGTGTTCCTTTGGATACTGAGATTTTAACTAAAGAGGGTTGGAAATTAAAAGATGAAATTTCAACTTCTGACAAAATCTATGGTTTTCAAAATGGAAACATTATTGACGATGAAATATTAGCTATCAATGAATATGATTTTGATGGCGAGTTGATTGTTTTTTCTAATCGCTCACAAGAACAGTTATTAACCCCTAATCATAGAGTGTTGAGATTAGGTTATAACGACAACAAAGAAAAGTTTTTTGTAGATGAAGCGGGAGAGCTATTTGAAACTAAGTCTCCTGTCAATGTGCCGGTTGCTGGGCATATCAATCAGGATGACTATGCGATTTCGGATGACTTGATTCGGCAGAAAGCTTCACAAGAAGAATTGCAGATTAATATACTGAGAAAATGTTCTGAAAGGCAAGTCAAGTTATTTATTGATACTTGTATTCAAGAAGATGGTAAAAGCTTTGTAACCGAA
>LUTY01001695.1 GCA_001640045.1 Candidatus Thiomargarita nelsonii
CGTCGCTGTTTATCATACAGTAAAAGTAGGCTTTCCTTGTTAAGAATTTTTCCATCATCTATCACGGCATAACGATTTTCTCTCAAAAGTTCAATTAGCCGTTTTTTTGAAACGAAGTAACGAAGTAATCTTGATCGGTGTGACAGGCATGTAGATGCGCCTCCAAACTGAGGGGAAATTGGCCTTGCTTGTAATAAGTTTCGCCTAATCCATACCAAGCTTCTGATAAATTAGGGGTGATGTCGAGTGCTTGACGGTAATGCTCAATCGCTTGAGAGTATTTGCCTTCATCTTTTAAGAGAGAGGCTAAGTTGTTATGAGTCTTGGCATCAGAAGGGCATATTTGTAATGCTTTTTCGAGTAAATGCTTGGCTTGGCTCGTTAAGCCTTTTTGATATAAATCAAATGCCTGCTTGTTTAAATCGGTGACAGTGTGACAACTTTTGGCCGTTTTTAAAGTCGGAGATGGAGCTGCCGCTGAAGGATTCTGTTTAACTTCTTGCACACAAGCGGCAAGATATAAAATAACAGTGAATGGGATTAAAGTGCGTAAAATGTGCATAAAAAATAATACGATTAGGAGTCCAAGATTTATCTTGGACTCTGACAATAATTAAAAGTCAAATTTAAAAACTCACAATCGCGCAAACACAAAGTTCTTAAATCCCCCCGGCGCATGTAATACCGGCTTTTGGCGCCCATTC
>LUTY01001706.1 GCA_001640045.1 Candidatus Thiomargarita nelsonii
TTCCCACGCAGAGCGTGGGAATGCATGTAGCGACGCTCTGCGTCGCGTGTTAAAACTCAACCAAAAGGAAGTACTTATGAAAAAACCACTATCCGTCGTTCTGAGTTCAGTCATGGTCTCAGCACTGTTTTTACCCGTCAATGCTGCCGCCTATAAGGTAGTAGAAGTCACCAATGGTGGTACCATCACTGGTCAAGTCACCTTTGCCGGTTCAGAAGCCGATGCCAAAAAGCACACCAAGGTGTACACCATCACCAAGGACACAGATGTCTGCGGTACTGGCAAGCGCGAAATCAATTACGTCAAGGTCAATAAGGGCGCACTCAACGATGTCGTGGTTTATCTCGACAAAGTGAAAAAAGGTAAGGCGTGGCCTGAAGATGAAAAAAATGCGACTATCGATCAGAAGGGGTGCGAGTTTTTGCCATTTTTTACAGTGATGGCGAATAAAGGGGAACTCACAGCCATCAATTCTGATCCAGTGGCCCATAATATCCACACTTACGCTATCATTGGTAAGGCGAAAAAAACGATGGCGAATGTGAGTCAGCCGGTGCAAGGCAGTCAAGTGACAAAGACTGTCAAGCTCAAAAAGAGGTCGACTGGTTTGAAGGTGGAATGTGATCAGCATGATTTCATGCACGCTTTTGTGTTTGTGGCTAAAAATCCGTATTACGCAAGGGTCGCCGAGGATGGCAGTTATACGATTAAAGACATTCCTCCTGGTAAGTATAAGGTAAAAGTGTGGCATGGATATTTGAAGGATCCAAGAGCTAAACAGGTCACTGTTAAGGCTGGCCAAACGAAAACAGTAAAAACATTTGAGTATAAGAATAAAAAGAAGTAGCTCTCTAAAAAGGAGTCCAAGATTTATCTTGGACTCCTCTAAATACTATAGTGGAAATTTTTAATATGAACGGCTGGCAATTAAGCGGTTTTGATATTTTTGTGATTCTAGGTGGTCTGGTGAATCTGTTCGTGATCATTTTTTTATTAGGTTATTGGTTGTTGCATTAATTAACGCTTTACCTGACTGATGATTCACTTCCAGGGGGTTATTGCCAATGTGCGGTCAGTTACACCGATTTTTGGGAGGCTTATGATTCGGTAGGCCGCTAGACGAATTCGGTATTTTGGACTCGACATCCCTAGTACCTTGTCAACTTAGTTTTGACTGGTAGGAGTCCAAACTTGAGTTTGGGCGACCCAAGATAAATCTGGCCGACTCCTACCCGTCAAAACCAGATTGACAGAGTACTAGGCTGTCGAAATAACAAAAATATAATTTCTAGTTTTTGGCTATGAGCTTATCCGCTTAGCCCACATTTTATAAGGTTAGGATAGTTTTTTTGATTTTGATTTTTTTTAACAGTCATTGTTGTCGCCGTTTTTTACCGAAAAACCTCTACTAAAAAGGGCTGAAATCCTATCAGTTTAGGGGGATAAGCAATTAATTGCCTGCCAAAAAGCAGAATTGGTTTTCATATCTATTTCGACAGCCTATGGTTAAGCTTCTGTTTTAAAGTACTTACATTGACTGTCTCAGTTACTTTAACAAAGGCTCCAGAAGCTGCTAATGGTAATACCAATTCGCGTTAAAAACCAGTACTAACCAGTCAAATTTGCTTCATTGCTTCCTAAATTCAAGTGTTCGGAACTAGAGTAGCGAAATTGTGAACGTCTTTATCTTTTGATTATTTTTATTCTCATAAGTCATATAGTTTCTCTTTGAATTTGCTTTTTTATAGTTTTATTCTTACTTTATTATGCTTCTAATCAAATCAATAAAACCCCAATATTTTCAACGTTTATTAAGCATTTATTGCCAGTCTCAAGTACTGTTATTAGCTGGAGGCTTTAAATTTAAGCAATCCCATTCAACGACCCCAGTGCTATTGGAGGAAATTCATGCATTATCAAAAAAAATTACCGTTTAGCTTTATTCTATTTATTTTAACGAGCAGTCTAGTTTTTGCTCAAGCACCTGGAACTATGAAATGGGAATTTGAAACCGGAAACTTTGTTGATCCATCACCAGCCATAGGGACAGATGGTACCGTATACATCACTTCAGATGATGGAACGCTTTATGCGATAAATCCTGATGGAACCGAAAAATGGAAACTGACATTAGGAGGAGTCGGCGATGCCGATTCTTCGCCAGCCATAGGAGCAGATGGCACCATATATGTCGGAATGGGATATGAAGTTTATGCGATAAATCCTGATGGAACCGAAAAATGGGAGTTCGATACTGGATGGTTTGTTTCTTCTTCGCCAGCCATAGGAGCAGATGGCACCATATATGTAGGATCAAAAAATGGAAAACTTTATGCGATAAATCCTGATGGAACAAAAAAATGGGATTTTGAAACATCAGGCTGGATTTTCTCTTCGCCAGCCATAGGAGCAGATGGCACCATATATGTAGCGTCATTTTATGGCGGCAATCTTTATGCGATCAATCCTGATGGTACCCTGAAATGGGAATTTTATTTAGGAGATACTACATCAGCTTCGCCAGCCATAGGAGCCGATGGTACCATCTATATTGCACCATGGTGGGAGGGAAAAATTTTCGCGATAAATCCTGATGGTACCCTGAAATGGGAATTTCTGATAGGGGTTTTTATGACTGTTTATTCTTCCGCAGCCATAGGAGCAGATGGCACCATATATGTGGGGGCATGGACTTATAAGCTTTACGCGATAAATCCTGATGGTACCCTGAAATGGGAATTTGAGACAGGATATTTTGTTGATTCTTCGCCAGCCATAGGCGCAGATGGTACTATATATGTTGGGTCATTGGATGATAACCTTTATGCGATCAATCCTGATGGAACACTGAAATGGAAATTTGAAACCGGGGCCAACATTACTTCTTCCCCTGCCATAGGAGCTGATGGCACCATATATGTAGGATCAGATGGAATACACCCTAGCTTGGTCTGCTCTTTCCACATCTCCACCCAAATTTCCGAGTCAGCATTGATATGGTTCAACAAAGCAGACTGCGTTCTAATTTCTGCTCCCGTTTCCCGAATACGAGCAATGGCCTCTCGTACCACCTCAGTATTCAACTCTTGTGGGTGATTAAAGTG
>LUTY01001697.1 GCA_001640045.1 Candidatus Thiomargarita nelsonii
ACAACGCTATAAGTCCGTAACCGCAACAAATTCCCATATTTAGATTCCAACACCAAGCGATATTTATCCAATTGATTTCTTGACTCCGCCAGTTTTTCTTGCACCGCAGGTAAAGCTTTTAATTTTTCAATATCCAATTGTTTCGCCTTCTTGCCCGTCAATTTAGCGGCTGACAAACTGACATATTTAAACTCAATCAAAATATCCTTAAGCGGATAGCGTCGCATTTGGGGACGTACTATCATAACCAAATCAGCATAAGTCCGATCAAGTTCCGCTTCAGAATCCATGATATAAAGTGCCTCATTAAACAACACCGTCAAAAACACCGTTTTGATAGTTAATTCATCTGCCTCAAAATAATCCCGATTGTCAAACACTTTAAAATAGCCTCGTTCAAGAAATTTGCACAAAGGCTGCATGTCGCCCGTTTGATATAAGGTTTTCGCGGCTTGTTGAGATTCCTTTTGATCTTGAAAATCTGGCAAAAACATGTCCCGTATTCGTTCCACGTAAAGTTTCCGCACCACTAAATTTGGGATTTTTAAAACCAATTCTCCGAAGTTGGTTTCACCCGCCAAGCTTAAAACACCAAAATAATAGAGCAATGACACCATAAAAGTCGTATCTTTGACAGTATATAACATATCTTCTACGCCAAAACGATGTGCTAAAGTTTGAGTTGCTAATGGCGGCTGTTCGTG
>LUTY01001698.1 GCA_001640045.1 Candidatus Thiomargarita nelsonii
AAAGGCAAGTTGGTCAATTCAGGACAATTCAACGGCTTAACTTCACAAGAAGCCTTTATTGCCATTGCAGAATATTTAGAAGAACGAGACAGCGGACGACGAAAAATCCATTATCGTTTACGCGACTGGGGCATATCCCGTCAACGTTATTGGGGCTGCCCCATTCCTATGATTGAATGCCCCGACTGTGGCACAGTGCCTGAAAAAAATTTACCCGTACTTTTGCCCGAAAATGTCGTCCCGGGAGAAACTGGCTCGCCTTTAAAACGAGATCCCAATTTTTACCAAGTCAAATGTCCCCAATGTGGCAAACAAGCCCAGCGCGAGACGGATACCTTTGATACATTCATGGAATCTTCTTGGTATTACGCCCGTTATGCCAGTCCCGATTGTAACACTGCCATGTTAGATGAGCGTGTCTTCTACTGGTTGCCGGTTGATCAATATATAGGTGGCATTGAACATGCTATTTTACATTTACTCTATGCGCGATTTTTCCACCGCCTCATGCGCGATGAAGGCTTAGTCAAAGGCAATGAACCATTTAAGCGCCTATTGACGCAAGGCATGGTACTCAAAGACGGTGTCAAAATGTCCAAATCCAAAGGCAACACTGTTGATCCTCAAGATTTGATTGATAAATATGGAGCGGACACAGTACGCTTATTTATCATTTTCGCCTCTCCCCCAGAACAATCATTAGA
>LUTY01001699.1 GCA_001640045.1 Candidatus Thiomargarita nelsonii
GAAGATAGCAAATCGGCGGTCTATTATTTTGAAAGGAAGGTAAAAGAATGTGGTTTATCCAAAACCGCAACCGTTGAAATATTTATTCCACCTGATCAAAGAATTGATAAGCTCATTGAAACATTTTTGGGTGAAGATTATGAAAAATTGAAATCGTACCCTCAAATATTCCAATTGATAAAGGAAAAAGGGGGAGATGAACAGAAAGCAATTCAATACGCTAACAAGCTGGAAATTTTCTCTGGAAAGCTCGAAGATAAATGCAACGAGCAAATTCAAACAAAAAGTTATCCATATCTTCTTTGCCATAATCATTTAAATCAAAATCATATTCAAAGAATATTTTTTGATGATCTTGTGTGGGGGTGAATGATTTCACTGTCATTGGAGACAAATCATGCCAAAACATTTGGAAAAGTCCCGTCACATAATCGAATTGTGCCTCATTGCTTTTATCCTCGTATTGCATGTTTTTAAGCATAGAAGAAAAATCTAAGCGTGTCGGGCTCAGTGGTTGTAATGATAAGTTAGCTTGTGCCCCACACCGCTCTAATTGTGTCCTAGTTGCTCTGCATGTTCGTTAGCCATTTTTAGGCTCCTTAATCATTGTTAAAGCGTCTTTGGTTTAGTCGGCTTTAGCTTTCAAACAAACCACATTCTTTTACCTTCCTTTCAAAATAATAGACCGCCGATTTGCTATCTTC
>LUTY01001700.1 GCA_001640045.1 Candidatus Thiomargarita nelsonii
CTTATGCAAGTTTCTAATGCAGTCGAACAGAAAAGTCGTCAGCAGCAAGTGCCTTGGCATAGTGGTTCAGCGAAAAAGCCGTTTTGTTTTGGGGGGTGTAAAGCTCGTCCAAAACAGCCTCCAAAAAAGGTGAAGGGTAAGTTCTTCCGTGATCGTTTAAAAAACGGAAGCTTAGGTCCCCAAATGGTCTGGATACCCGCAGGTTCTTTTAGAATGGGAGACATTCAGGGCGGTGGTTACGATGATGAGAAACCTGTGCATCGAGTGTCAATCAATCGTTTTGCCATGAGTCGCACTGAGGTGACGGTGGGAGAATTTCGGCGGTTTGTGAATGCGACAGGGTATAAGACTGAGGCGGAGAAAGGAGATGGTTGTTGGACGTACAAGAATTATTCATGGGTTCAAGTGAAGAATGCTAATTGGCGCAATCCTAACTTTTCCCAAGACGATAATCATCCGGTTGTGTGTGTCAGTTGGAATGACGCGATGGCTTATGTTGAGTGGTTAAATAGACAAACAGGTAAGCAATATCGTTTACCCACTGAGGCGGAATGGGAATATGCCGCTAGGGCGGGAACTGAAACGGCACGATATTGGGGAAATAAGCCCGATAAGGCTTGTCGTTATGCGAATGTCCATGACAGAACATCAAAAAAAGAAAATGGTTTTTGGTGGACACCTCATAAATGTACAGATGGTTACGC
>LUTY01001701.1 GCA_001640045.1 Candidatus Thiomargarita nelsonii
AAAATCATCTATCTCTTTATGGGCATATAAAACGGATTAGATACAATCCGTTTACTCCCCTAATCCGTTGTACTAAAGGGTTAGAGCAATAAAAATGACTAAAAATGAATTTTCGTTTTTTTCAGAATTAGTTGTACTCAGCGCAAAAAGAATTACTGAGTATTCTTAATAAAAACAACAACAAACATAATTCTACCGAAAAAAATAGAATTGAAATATTTCAATTTAAAAATATGTTATTTTTACAAAATGTACTATAATTTCAATTAATTAGTGATTTTTATCACATTTAGTACAACGGATTTTGGGAAGAAACGGATTTATAAAGAGGAATAATTTTTATGAACAAAAACGATTGCATGTCAAAAAAGGTTCAATCGCGCTCATGGATAGCACCTTGATGAGCTTTGTTTGACGTGATATAAAGAAGGGTGTTACCATTGGGAGGCATGGCCATAGCTTATGAAAAATAAAATATGGCCCAACCGGAAAGCAATTTCCGTTCGCGCTCACAGATTATCGTTTTTCTTGCCAGAGATTCATAATCAGTGAGCAAAATTTTACAGGGGATAAGGACTTAAAATACAGTAATGTATAGCTAAATTGGATAAAAATTTCCCGGTCAAGCCAGATAGATTATATCTAATCAGGCGCGATAATTCAAGCTTTGTTTATCTAGCTATCATTTACTGTAATTTTAAAGA
>LUTY01001702.1 GCA_001640045.1 Candidatus Thiomargarita nelsonii
CATTTTCCGCAATTAAACGCACGCTATTCAAGCGCTGTTGTGAGTTTTTGGACGCGCCTTGCTATAAGCCTCAAAGCGCCAATCAACACGCGTCAAGCCATTTCACGCCACAGTCCCTACCACCCAGATAACATTGAGTATGGATCGGTCGGTGCGGCGCTTGCCATGCCACCACGCCACACTCCCTACCACCCCGCCAACATTGCACACGGCTCGATCGGCGCTGCACTTGCCACGCAGCATATTCAAGTAGACTTTGCTGTTATTGAACAAGTCGCGTCGTCACAAGCCAGTACATTAATTCCAAAATGGTTGCCCAACGGAAAACGCCAAGGCAACGAATGGATAGCACTAAATCCCACTCGCAACGATAAATCACCTGGTAGCTTCAAAATCAACCTATCAACCGGCAAATGGTCTGACTTTGCTTGCGGTGACTCAGGCAACGATATAACTAGCCTTTATCACTATATAAACGGTATTGGAGAATACCGCGATAGCATGATCGCCTTGGGACATGAACTAGGAGTCGGTGTTAGTGAGTCCACGGCACCAAAGCCCACAAATAAATCAACTATTTACGCCGAACCGCCTACGCTTTGGTATTTCAGACAGATAAAAGCGCGACTAAAACCTAGCAAGACATGGAGTTATTTCAATGCAAATGGTGATGAAGTCTCACGGGTATTGCGCTTTGAGCACG
>LUTY01001703.1 GCA_001640045.1 Candidatus Thiomargarita nelsonii
CGGTTGTCGTCAAAATGAGTTTGCCAAAAACCGAAAATTTTACCATTTTCAATTTCATAACGGATAACTTGGTCAATTGCCTTCTCATCCCCAAAACCCTTGTCCTCGTAGTCTGACACCGCTAGGCAATACAAATAATAAGGGTGTCCTCCCACTTGGGCACTGGCATAAAGGGCAAGTTTAGGTGTAATCATCAGGCTAGGGGCATAATATTTCAGCGTCTGGTGTAAAAGTGTCGCACCATCGGGAATAGACATGGGTTTGATATACTTAAAACCAAATCTACCACTTAATGGTCCACCCATGACGGTTCTGAAAATGAGTGTCACCGCAGACCCAGAGACCAGCATAGGTGCCTTACGGCTTTGAGCTTGTCGATCATAAGTCGCTGGCAGATTGATGGCACCAAAACCATTCAAGCGGTCTTTAGAATCCATTAGTTCTGGTGACATGTCATAGATATAGAATTTCAAGTCCTGAAATTCATCAATAATCATGGCCACCCTTGTACCTGAATGTGATGCCAGTCGTTCAGGTACACGAATAAAGGCATCCCAATGAATCAGTGCATCTTCATCACCGTGGCGATTATATCGTTTCAGAAACCGTTGAATATACTCCTGTGCCATGATACCAGCCTTATGAGTTGTTTTGTAGGCTAATAACTCTTCCAACTCTATATCTTTATTAAACAAATCGGCAT
>LUTY01001704.1 GCA_001640045.1 Candidatus Thiomargarita nelsonii
AATAAACGAATTGCGACACGTCCAAACCTAATGTGGACTCCGATTTTTCTATTTTTAGCTTGGTGTTTTTTCGTTGTCTGGCATTCGTTGTACTATTAATAATTGATGAAGCTTGAGTAATTTAGTGGATTGTATTTTTGTATGAATTATTTAAAATATAAGTGTTTTTTTTGCCCAAGGAAATATTATAGAGTGAGTTTAGCTTCGCTGACTTCGTATCGCGCAGTGATAAGTACCGAAGCACAAATTGTCGGGTATTTTAAAGCGAGCTGTTAACTTCATTCCGACCTGTCAGGTTTTGGAAACCTGACAGACCTTGGCACGATTGTTATACCTGAAAATTTGTGCTTCAGTACTTACCCACCCTACAAAATAAAATAGTTATTGAGCCGAAAGTGCTTTAACTCTTTCCAAGGTTAGGCCAGTCGCACTGGCTATTTGTTCTGCTGATAAACTACCAATGGCTAAAAAGTTACGGGCAGCTTCTTCCAAAGCTTCTTTTCTGCCTTCTTCTCTGCCTTTTTCTAGGGCTGTCTTTTGCCCCTCTTCTTGATTATTCTCCTCCTTCATTTTGGCGCGTTCGTCAGGCGTAATCTTATCTTCCTTGATTAGATCAAACATTTGTCCAATGTACGGATTATCATAAGACTCTGGAGAAACTTCACTATCCAGAGTGTCACGAAAGGCACGCATCCATTCAGCA
>LUTY01001705.1 GCA_001640045.1 Candidatus Thiomargarita nelsonii
AAAAAATTTGCCAGAGGCTCAAAACATGAATATCAATTTAGCTGGACGAGTACAAAATACCCATTTACCTTACCAAAGTGCTTTGTTACCCCTGTTAGAGGCGATTATTAATGCCATCCATGCCATAGAGGATTTGGGCACTCAGAATGGTCGTATTGATATCTACCTTGAAAGGGATGAAACCCAATTGTCTTTTGAGGAGACTCAGATTGCGCCGATAATGAATATTGTCGTTGAAGATAATGGTATCGGTTTTACAACAGACAATTTTAAATCTTTTCAAACCTCTGATTCGAGCTTTAAAAGAGCTAAAGGCGCAAAAGGAATTGGTCGATTTGTGTGGTTAAAGGCGTTTAAAAATATCCAGGTTGAAAGTCAATTTCAAGAAAATGGGCGTTATTTTGCGCGAAGTTTTGATTTTCTGTTGAGCGAAAATGGCATTGAAAATGTGCAGCTTAAGGAAATCGAAACAACCGAGCCTAAAACCAGAATCAAACTCAAACAATTTAAAGAGAAATATCAAGCGCACTTTCCGAAAACCATAGATGTAGTCGCGCTGCGGATAATCGAACATTATTTGATTTATTTCATCTCTGAAACGTGTCCGCTGATTACTATTCATGATAGTGAGAATAATCAGATGATGATTTTGAATGATCTCTATGAAAAAGGTATTAGCCCTTATCTACTGCGAGAGAAGTT
>LUTY01001716.1 GCA_001640045.1 Candidatus Thiomargarita nelsonii
GCGCTCACACCCTAGAAGAGGCTATGGCCTATTTTGGCAAAATCGTCGCCCAGTGGGGCTATCCCGTCATCGTTCAACAGGCGCTCACTGGCGAAGAAATGAATGTTATCGGTGTCGGCGACGGCGCGGGCAATCTACCCGGACGGGTGGCTGTAAAAAAAATGAGTGTGACCGAATTGGGCAAAATATGGACTGGCGTTACCATCCAGCACCCGGGACTATTGGAAGCCACGCAGCGCTTCGTAGCGACGAGCCGCTGGCGGGGTGCCTTTGAGATGGAATGTATCGTCGATCAAGACACAGTCTATTTGATCGAAATCAACCCCCGCTTTCCCGCTTGGGTTTACTTTGCCACTGGTGTTGGGGTCAACTTGCCAGTCATGCTGCTAAAACTGGCACTGGGCGAGACAGTGGAGACGGCTGGAGAATATCAAGCCGGCAAACTCTATATCCGCTATACCGACGAACAAATTTGCGATATGGCCCGTTTTCAAAACATTGTGACCAGGGGAGAGTCATGATAGAGAGCAAAAAACCTTATGTGAAACCGACAATGATCAAGCTACAGAGTGGCTTGATGAACAAATTCGGCGTTTCACCCTACTACGCCCGCAAGGTACGCACTGCCATCGACGGCGTATCCATTGATGAATTGGTCAAGCGATTTGGCTCACCGCTGTTTGTCTTTTCTGAAAAACAGATTCGCAACACCATCAGAGAGGCCAAAGAATCCTTTGCCGCCCGCTATCCCAATGTGACCTTCGGCTGGTCCTATAAAACCAACTATCTCGATGCCATCAACGCTATCTACCACCAAGAGGAAAGTATCGCCGAAGTGGTGTCGGAAATGGAATATGATAAAGCGCGTCGGCTCGGTATTCCGGGAGAAGATATTATCTTCAACGGCCCCCACAAATCAATGACGGCACTCAAAAAGGCGGCAGAAGAGGGGGCTAAAATACATATCGATCATTTTGACGAGATCGATGATCTAGAAAAAGTAGCCGGTGAACTCGGCAAAGAACTCTCTGTTGCCATCCGCCTCAACCTCGATTCGGGCATCCACCCACAATGGAGCCGGTTTGGCTTTAACCTAGAATCGGGACAAGCGATGGATGCCGTGCGCCGCATTCAGATGGGCGGCAAACTCAGATTGAACGGGCTGCATTGCCACATTGGTACCTTTATTCTGGAGCCAGATGCCTATAAAACTCAGACCGAAAAAATGATCCGTTTTGCCTACGAGCTTGAAGAAACGCTAGGTGTCACCATCGAATATTTGGACATTGGTGGCGGCTTTCCCTCCAAAAACAAACTCAAAGGCACTTATTTGCCACCCGATGTCAGCGTGCCACCCTTAGATACTTTTGCTGAAAAGGTCAGCGAAGGACTTTATAACGCTCTCAAACCCGGCGATTTTCCCAAACTTTATCTGGAGACAGGCAGAGCACTCATCGACGAAGCCGGTTATCTCATCAGCACCGTCTTCGCCTCGAAACGGCTCCCCGATGGACGTAAGAGCTATGTATTGGATGCCGGTGTCAATCTGCTGTTTACCGCGACTTGGTACAAATTCACCATCGAAACTGACCGAGAAATGCAGGGACTCGGCGAACCGGCTCTGTTGAATGGGCCACTTTGTATGAACATCGACGTAGTGGATGATGGTATCTTGTTACCGCCAATGAAGCGGGGTACTCGGCTTATCCTTTCTCCCGTTGGTGCCTACAATGTGACCCAGTGGATGCAGTTTATTGAATACCGCCCAGCGGTGGTGTTGGTGACAGAGACGGGTGAAGTGGAACTCATCCGTGAAAGGGAAGATTTGAGTGATCTTCTGCGGCGGGAGCGGCTACCTGAGCGCTTGAGGTTGGCATGAAAAAACGGCAGAGAAAGACATTTTTCAACAGCTACTCGGAGATATTTTTTCTACAAAGTCCCGTCGCCGGAGTGCTGTTGTTTATGGTCACTTTGACCAATCTAAATGTGGGTATCGCTGGCATCGTCTCTGTGCTGGCAGCCTACCTATTTGCCCGCCTAATCGGTATGAGCGATGCGTTCTTGAGTTCAGGTTTTTTCACCTATAACGCGCTGTTGGTCGGACTTTCTATTGGCTACCTCTTCGCCTTGGGACCACTGAGCCTTTTTTTTATAATCACAGCTGGGATATTCACCTTTGTGCTGAGCGTGATGACTAATAGTATCTTTTCTTACTATCTCAAGTTGCCTATTTTGAGCCTTCCCTTCGTCATTGTCAGTTCCATCGCCTATCTTGCCTCTTATGGCTATAGCAATCTCTACGTCACGGGGCTTTACGCCCACGGAGAAACGATTTCACTTTCTCTGCCGTTTTGGCTGGAAGGGTTTTTCATCTCCTTGGGTGCCATCCTCTTTTCGCCAAATACGCTGGCGGGTATGCTATTTGCCTTGGTGATCCTGCTCGCCTCTCGAATACTCTTTTTACTGGCAGTATTGGGCTTTTACTTGGGAGCGACCATTTCGGGACTGATGGAAGGCGCGATGACTTCCGCCTTTTTGCAGATCAACAATTTTAATTTTATTCTCATCGCCATGGCTTTAGGCGGAGTCTATCTGGTGCCAGCGCCCAAGAGCTACTTGATAGCCGCCATTGCGGTGGCTGTCGCCACGATACTGTTGGATGCGATCCATCTCTTTTGGGCTAACTACGGCATTCCCGCTTTTACCCTACCATTTAATTTTGTCACTATGACATTTCTCTATGTGCTAGGCTTAGTGGGTTTTCCTCTCGTGGCGCAAACGGTGCGGCGCACGCCGGAGGAGACGCTGGATGAATACATCAGCAATGTGCGCCGTTTCCGGGGCAGCTTTCGCAAACTTACTTTGCCATTTTCGGGAAAATGGACAGTGTGGCAAGGCTTTGATGGGGCGTGGACTCACCAAGGGAGTTGGCAATATGCTTATGATTTTGTTATCGAAAAGGCTGGCAATACTTGCAAAAACGATGGCAAATTCTTGGAAGAATACTACGCTTTTAAGAAACCGGTTTTCTCACCCTGTAAAGGGCGCTCACACCCTAGAAGAGGCTATGGCCTATTTTGGCAAAATCGTCGCCCAGTGG
>LUTY01001707.1 GCA_001640045.1 Candidatus Thiomargarita nelsonii
GAAACCGTGGGATTTTGTAGGGGCATACCTGCGTGTTTGCCCTTAACTTAATGGCATTGACGCGAGGCAAAGGAATGCCTGCCTCGACGCTCCGCGTCGCTATAAGTTTAATAGCCTTAATTTCATGTTTATTCATCATGCATCAAACATGTCTACTCAAACAGTGGACATTCAAATTAATCAAATAATGGAATCGGTTTCAACCAGCTTTTTGCGCGAATGTGTAGAGCAAATCGCCATACCACGTCATTTTAAGGCACAACCTAAAAATAATCAGAAGCTTGTCCATTGGATGAATGAACAATTGCAATCCTATGGTTATAAAACAGAATTTCAGGGCCGTTTTGCCAATCTTTTAACCTTGCCACCCAGTACTCCATGTATTTTAGTGGGTGCCCATTATGACAGTGTGCCTGAAACGCCGGGTGCCGATGACAATGCTAGTGCTTGTGCCGCCTTATTAGCGTGTGCCAAAGCGATTGCAAAATATGCGCCTCAAACCATAGCGGATGCGCTTAATTAATAGAATTATTCTTATAATTGTTATCGCTTATAGTTTAAAGGAATGTACTTTATTTGAGGGTTTGCTTGCTATCGGCGGAACATTAATTGCTGAAATATTGCCTTTTTTGTTAATATGGATAATAGGCTTGATTTTGGCCTTTTTTTTACCAATAGGATTGCCGGTGGCGTTGGGCGGGA
>LUTY01001708.1 GCA_001640045.1 Candidatus Thiomargarita nelsonii
ATTATGTGGCTTCGGCGGGGGGTGAAAAATATATTAAGGTGCGTGTTGCTAACAAAGTCAGCGGTGTTGAGCCATATCGCGCCCAATTCAATCGCCCTGAATGGGTGAGAACGGCTTTGCAATTTGAGAATACGCCACCGCGTATTCTTGGCATTAACAATAAGATTGTTGTAGAAAATACAAGCACATACTCTCTGCGTGGGCAAGTGGTTGATGAAACCGAGATAGCCTCGGTTACCGTCAACGGGCAATCAGTGCGCCTAGACAAACAAGGACATTTTTCTTTTGATGTACCACTGCGAATTGGAGAAAATCTGATTCAGATGAGTGCTAAAGATATTTTCAATAACCGCGCCCGTCACAATCTCACAGTCATTAATAATGATACCAATCCGCCGCTGATTGTTTTGTCTGATGATAAACCGCGTGTCATAGAAAATGTGACAGTGTACACTTTGCGTGGGCAAGTCATTGATCAAAGCGAGGTAGGTGCTGTTACCATTAATGGGCAAGTTGTGCGACTCGATAAACAGGGGCATTTTTCTTATCGAGTCTCGCTGCCAATAGGCAGAAAAAAACCGATTCAGATAACGGCGACGGATGTTGAAAATAATCGCACTGATCAAAAGTTGATTTTAGAGCATCGCTGCACGGCTGATGAAACTGAACAATTGAGCCGCCAAGATATTGATACTATGTATC
>LUTY01001709.1 GCA_001640045.1 Candidatus Thiomargarita nelsonii
CCGGTAAATTGGACTCCGAAATCGGTAGAAAATACCGACAATAATGATACCCACCCTTAGAAATATTTCAAAAAGTGGGTATCCTTCATGCTCAACCCTTATATGTGGGAGAATTCAATCAAGCGATAGATTTTGATATTAATATCAATTCTAAAATCCCAGAACAATTAGGATTACCGGCTCTTGATATTGATAATAAAATTGAAGGCGTTGTTATAAAACCAATAAAAACAATACTCATTGAGACACCAAAAGGAAAAATACGCCCAATTTTGAAGAAAAAAAGTCAAGCGTTTTCGGAAGACAAAAGGTATCATCAAGCCACCAAATGGAGCTATAAAATAAATCAAGACGATATAAATTTCCTCATGCCGGAAATTTTATTATTTGTCACTGAAAACCGGCTTAACAATACTATATCGAAAATAGGTGAAATCAATCAAAATGATGAAAAAAGAGTCGCACAGATTTTAGAGGCATTTATTGCCGATGTAATCGAATCTTTTAATGAGGAATATGATGGCATTTTGGAAGATGTTTCTGAAAACAGCAAAAATTTGATTGTTGAAAAAGTGAAAAGTGAGGCTAAACTAATAATAAGCAGGCGATAAAAAAATCAGCCTTTGATGTGCAATTTTTAAAAACCAGCGGGGTTTTGGATACCCCGCCGTTCTATTATTTAAAACCAATGAAAAAAAACAA
>LUTY01001710.1 GCA_001640045.1 Candidatus Thiomargarita nelsonii
GATACCTCCAAAATGACGTGCAAGGTACGCCTTGCACTCCTAAAGTCTTTAAAGTGTCAAACTAAAGTCTTCCACCAACGCCCCGGGCAAGCGCACACTCTCAGTCGAACGCGCCTCATAAGTACTGGTATCAAGAAGAAATTCCCGCTCCGCCGTTATCCTGACCGGTTCCTTGCTTGATCAAGTACTGCAAAATTACCAATTATCAAGTCCGGTGGGGCAGCCTTATTTTATGGGACCATTGCACTTTGATGAGTTTTTGTTGGCGATTGGAGCTGAACAGGAATATCACACTTTAAACCGGTTTACATTAAATAATATGCATTTAATACCGGATAGTTTGCACCAGCATTTATTAGCACTAGTAAGACGTTATACCTTAACTGGTGGTATGCCTTATTGTGTACAGCTTGGTATTGAGCATAATTTCAATCATGCCAAGATTTTGAAATATCAAGTGGAACTATTACAAACTTATCGTGATGATTTTGCTAAATATAGCGGCTCACAAAATGCCACTCGGTTAAATGGTTATTTTAATGGTATTTTAGGGCAAATCGGACGACAATTTTCTCACAAACAGGCTCAAGAATTAGCACAGATGAGTAGTGGTGATAATCGCCAATTGAATTTAGCCATTGAACGTTTTATTGCGGCACGATTATTTTACCGGGTGCTGCATTCATACGCCAATGCTGTCC
>LUTY01001711.1 GCA_001640045.1 Candidatus Thiomargarita nelsonii
GCTTTTCTCCTAAAACCTCTTTACGCAAACGGTAGACTTTTTCAAACAACGGCAAGCCTTATTTAAAGAATGGGTGTCTCGTTACTTTACGCTTTCCGATTTATACATTGATAAATCTCGTTCCGAGGACGCTTTTCGTCTAGCCGAACTCAGCAAAGCTCGCACCTTACTCGAATCTTTGGCAGCCAAACGCGCCGCCCAACAAAGCGGGCTCAGCGTCGCCTCACAAGAGAAATTACAAGATTACGAAACCCGTTTGGCTTCTTTCAATAATCAGATTGGTAAAGCATTACAAGACAATCGCCTAAATGACAGAGTGCGTTTAGAAACTGATAAAAATCAACTGATTGTCCAACTAGCTCAGTTTGAAGAACAGCTCAAAACCAAATACCCAAAATATGCCCAACTTAGCGAAGTGCAAACAATCTCCGCCAAAGAAGGTGCTCCATTGTTGCCAGCGGACGCGGTGCTAATCAGTTACCTTGTCAATAAAAACAATGTATTAGCCTTTACCTTACAAGCTAATGGCAAGCTCACCGCGCACGACTTAGGAGTAATCCCTAATCTCGAAAAAGACTTGGAAAACTATCGACAGTACCTCTCTTATCTCAAAAGTCAAAAGAAAGTCTCTTCACTTCGATTTGGAAAAACGCTGCTTGAAAAAAGGAAAGCACTCAACAATAAACTGACAAAACACCTAT
>LUTY01001712.1 GCA_001640045.1 Candidatus Thiomargarita nelsonii
AAACCCTCTATCGCTTTTGTGCCACATAGCAAAGGTCAGGTTGATGTCTAAGCAGGCGGACATTTTGTTCACTTGGCGGCAGGCTGTGGCGGACGATCTGCGCCTGTTAATGCGGCTGCATGAGCGGGAAGCTGATTCTGCATTGTTGGAAACGCTGAAAAACATTAATTTTCCAGATAATCTGGGCTTAAAACTGCAAAGCGAGGCTGGCGCGACTTGTTGCGATTTTATGCGTCAAGCGATCAAGGCACTGCCAGCCTCGATTGATAGCACTGTGCTAGACAAGCTAGCAGCAGATTTCGCCGCGATTTATCTCAACCATACTTTGCAGGCTTCACCTTGCGAGTCTGTCTGGTTTGATGATGAGGCTTTGATGCACCAAGAGGCTATGTTTCAGGTGCGTGACTGGTATAAAAAATACGGGCTTGCAGCTGAAAATTGGCGGATGCGCTCTGACGATCATCTGGTTTTGCAATTGGAATTTATCGCGCATTTGTTTGAATTGGATAAGCTGGGTGAGGCGGCACCGTTTCTTGATGAACACTTATTGCGTTGGATAGGCCATTTTGCTCAGCGTGTTGCTGATCATTGTGCCACTGATTATTATGCTGGGTTGAGTATGTTGACAGCGCAATATTTGGAGGATTTGCGAGATTTATTGGCTGCCTTTTTGGATGAAGCTCGCCCTTCTGCTGAAGAGG
>LUTY01001713.1 GCA_001640045.1 Candidatus Thiomargarita nelsonii
GAAAACGACACGGTTACAACGGAAGAAATTCGCTTTGGTGATAATGACACCTTGGCAGGTTTAGTGGCTAATCTGATAGAAGCCGACTTGTTGGTGATACTCACAGATCAACAAGGCTTATATGAGCGTGATCCACGCATCGATCCAACGGCCAATTTGATTCAAGAAGCTTATGCTGGCGAACCCAGTTTAGAAGCGATGGCTGGTGACACGGGTGGTCATCTGGGGCGGGGTGGCATGTTAACCAAAATTAGGGCAGCAACGCTAGCGGCTCGCTCAGGCACGGCAACGATCATTGCCTCTGGTCGAGTTTCCGATGTACTCCTACGGATTAGAGAAGGGGAAAATATAGGCACCTTATTGCGCCCCGCCCAAGCCCCCCTAGCGGCACGAAAACAATGGCTCGCTTCACACCTCAAAATGCGTGGTCGCTTATATTTAGATGAGGGAGCGGTCAGAGTATTACACCATTCTGGCAAAAGCCTGTTAGCGATTGGAGTGACTCGTGCCGATGGACAATTTGCACGGGGAGATATGGTGGCTTGTATCAGCCCGGATGGAAAGGAAGTGGCGCGTGGTTTAGTGAATTACAATGCGGAGGAAACTCATAAAATTTTAGGGCTGCCGAGTAACAAAATTGAAGCCATTCTTGGTTATGTCGATGAATATGAATTGATTCATCGGGATAATTTGGTGTTGGT
>LUTY01001714.1 GCA_001640045.1 Candidatus Thiomargarita nelsonii
CGGAGCCATTTTCATCTGCACCCCCAACGAAGGAGACAGCGAGTGTAGTGCAGTGATCAATGACTGCGGCAACAATTCCTTTAGCGGCAACACCGCGACGACAGGTGAAAACGATACTTTCGGTACGCTTAATAGCGTTTCCTGTCCGCCCACCCTAGTGACGCTCACCGATTTCCAAGTTAATTCGGATTCAAACGGAGTTGAACTGAGTTGGCGTACTGCCACCGAGTTAGATAATGCGGGATTCAACGTTTGGCGGCGAGTGCCGGGCGGCTTTTGGGAGAAAGTCAATGAGTCACTTATTCTCGCGCAAGGTGATAATTCTAGCTACTCTTTTGTTGATAGCTCCTCGGCGGGCCAAGATTTTGAATATCGCTTAGAGGATATTGATCGGTTTGGTAATAGCACTTTCCACTCTCCTTCCGGGACAGCACCCCTTATCACTCTTAAAAGTCCGGCTGATGGTGCCGTGTTCAGCTCTAACAGGGTGCCAGTGTTTAAGTGGGAAGCGACGGGTTATGAGGGTTTCCGTTTCCAATATGCCTATCCGGGTTCGGGAATAGAAAGTCTCCCTTGGAGTCCGTTGATGGAATTTTCGCCGGCGGCAGATTCGTGGGCGAGTTTTGCTCAACAGTTGGATGGCGAAACCGTGTTTTGGCGGATCAAAGGGAAATTGGGTGAAAATGAGGAAAATTATAGC
>LUTY01001715.1 GCA_001640045.1 Candidatus Thiomargarita nelsonii
TGGTTCACAATTGACGGAAACGACACCCTTTGTGGATGCCTTGCAACGGCTGATGCTTTTAGTTGAGCGTTTGCGTGACAAGGATATTCATTTACAACATATCGATATCGGTGGCGGTTTAGGGGTGCGTTATGATGATGAAATGCCGCCTGAGCCGGAGGCGTATGTAGAGGCGCTTAATCAAGTGTTGAGCGATACAGCTATTGAGATTATCGTGGAGCCGGGGCGAGCCATTGCCGCTAATGCTGGTATTTTGTTGACTCAAGTTGAGTATATTAAAAAGACGGCTAATAAACATTTTGCCATTGTTGATGCTGCCATGAATGATTTACTGCGCCCAGCATTATATAATGCTTGGCAAGAAATTTTACCCGTGCAACCAAGACAAGATGAGGCGGTGCAAGACTACGATATTGTTGGTCCTATTTGTGAAACGGGAGATTTTCTTGGAAAAAACAGGCGATTAGCTTTATGTCAAGGTGATTTATTAGCGGTACGTTCTAGCGGTGCTTATGGATTTACGATGAGTTCTAATTATAATAGTCGCCCTAGAGCGGTAGAATTGATGGTTGATGGTGAAGATGTGGCGGTGGTGCGCCGGCGCGAAACAATAGATGATTTGTTAGCTTTAGAGTAACTACTCGGCTATCCTCGTTCCCACGCTCTGCGTGGGAATGCCTGTTTGCACCGCTCTGCGGTG
>LUTY01001725.1 GCA_001640045.1 Candidatus Thiomargarita nelsonii
AGATGTGGTATTCATATTTTTATTGTAAAGCTTGATTGTGACATAAATTTGACAAGCCGCTCAAAAAGCTTCACCACGAAAAACACAAGCACTGGTACAAGTCTCCTGTATTGTGATTTGACACAAACAGGGCAATTTCGGCTTTAAACGTAGCCAAATCCAACGCGCCATATTTTCACTGGTTGGATTTTCCAGCCCTTCAATCTCGTTAAGATAATGATGATCTAACTGCTCATACAATGGCGCAAAAGCTTTTTTAATATCAGCAAAATCTATGACCCAACCAGTCTGCGCTCCGATTTCGCCACACACATGAATAGTGACTTGAAACGAGTGACCATGTAAACGATTACACTTATGATCCGCTGGCACATTAGGTAAACGATGCGCCGCTTCGATGCTGAATTTTTTATAAATTTCCATGATCTTTGCTTGTCCAAGATAAATCTTGGACTCCTGAGTAAACTATTTTTCCGATAAGGAGAGTGAAAATGTCCAGACCACTATTGAATGGCAGAATGGGGGAATGGGGGAATGGGGGAGGAATTTTGGAGTCCAAGATAAATCTTGGACTCCAAAATACCATAAAGAATGGCACTTATTTCCTTAAATAAAACGCTTCGCAAGCTTTCCGAAAGCGTTGCTCTAAACGCGCCGTTTGATCGCTAGGTGCAGCACCACTTAAATACCAACTCTGTTCTATCTCTTCCGCCTCAACTTGCGGTTCTCGTGATTCTTCTATATCACCGCCGCCCATAGCAGCTGATAAACGAGCCACTTGATAAGCCAATCGCGCTTTAGCTGCATCAGGGGGAGAGTCTATACCCGCCAAAATTTCCAGGCGAAGGCACAAATTTTCCTTATTTTTCAATGCTTCACCGCTTAATTTTGGGTCACCCGTGCAGGCTTGTTGAAAACGCTGCTCTATCACCGCTTCTAAATCAGCATTTTCTAATGGAGGAATTTCAGCCCAAGCCGCTTGTACCGTGGAAAGCCCATCAACTGTCTCCGCTTGTTCTAGTTCAACACACAAAGCCGCTTTTTGTTTCAAGCGATCAAGTTGCTGGCGTCGCTCTGCGCCTAATTGAGCGAGAAAAAAAATTGATTCTGGTGAATATTAGAAATACAAATTTTTTTAGATTAGGCGAACCAGGTGTTTTTATTTTGTATGTTCTAGTTATATAAAAATTAAACTATTGATATTTAATTTAAATATACAAAAACAGTTGATTTAAAATGCATAAGTATAAAATTCATTAGTGTTCAGCTATATTTTTCATTTAAAAAGCGTTCAAGATGCCCGTTTTTGCTTTTATGTCACAGCAGCGGCAGTTAGCCGTGCAAATCCCTTATGGTATAAAGCTGCTTAACTTAATGGCATTGACGCTCTGCGTGGGAATGCATGTTTGCACCGCTCTGCGGTGCGGGACGCAGAGCGTCCCTGAATGCATTCCCACGCAGAGCGTGGGAACGAGATGCCGCAGAGCGTGGGAACGAGATGCTGAGTGGTTAAAGAAATAGGATTTTGGTAGGAGTCCAAGGCTTGTTTCGACGTTAGGAGAAATCTTGGACATCCATCACAAAGAACTATACTTACGCCGCAAACGATGACGAACAACTTCCGCCAAGGTATTCAAGAAAAAAGTAAATATAAAAAGGACTAAAGCCGATAAAAACAAAATACGATAATGCGTACTCGCCACCTCAGACTCTGGCATTTCCACCGCAATATTCGCCGACAAAGTGCGTAATCCTTGAAAAATATTAAAATCCATAATTGGCGTATTGCCCGTCGCCATCAGCACAATCATAGTTTCACCAACGGCTCGCCCCATGCCTATCATAATCGCTGAAAATATCCCGGGGCTAGCCGTCAATAACACCACCCGTACCATCGTTTGCCAATAAGTCGCCCCTAACGCCAATGAGCCCATCGTTAAATGCTTAGGCACACTAAACACTGCATCTTCTGCCATTGAAAAAATAGTAGGGATCACCGCAAGCCCCATGGCTATACCCACAACTATCGCATTACGCTGATCAAAAGCAATGCCTAACTCCGTCGTCAACCAATGAGGCATATCACCCCCAAATAACCAAACTTCTAATGGGTGGCTGAGTACGAAAGAAACCCACGCAATCAATAAAACCACCGGAATTAGCAAAGCCGCTTGCCAACCTTCTGAAATACGACGCGCCCAGGGCAAATAACGCCAAGCGTAGGCAAATAGCAAAACCCCAATCGGCATCAAAAATAACAGTGTAAACACCCCTGGCATATTATCTTCCATCACCGGTGCTAACCATAATCCGGCGAGAAAACCCAAAATCACTGTCGGCAAAGCCGCCATAATTTCAATCGTTGGCTTAACCAATGAACGCATACGGGGTGCCATAAAATACGCTGTATAAATCGCGCCCAAGATAGACAAGGGCACAGCAATCAGCATGGCATAAAAAGCCGCCTTTAAGGTACCGAAAGCCAAGGGTATTAAACTAAATTTAGGCTCAAAATCACTACTGGCTGAAGACGATTGCCAAACATAGTCAGGCTTTTCATAACTTTCATACCAAACTTTGCCCCACAAAGCTGACATTGACACTTCAGGATGCTCATTATGGAGCCCCCACACTTGCATATTGCCACTTTTATCTTCGGCTAACAGGGTATCAGCACGCGGCGAAACCGCAATATGACGTTGTTCACCAATAGATTCCAGTATCAATGTGCGATGCGCTGTTGAATGATACACGCCCACTTGCCCTGCACTATCCACTGCGACAAAACCTTTACGACGCTCTTCTGACGCAATCCCAATAATCGGTGCTTTTTGTTCATGGAATTCACGAATTTTGGTCAGCACATTATTATTATTTTCATCTCGCACCAAAAACCATTGCGATATCCGCCCTTCTGAATCACCGATGAGCAGTGAAAGATCTCCCGTGATAAATTCCAGCGATGTCATTTTTTGATGAACATCCAGCACTCGGAGACGTTGAAGCATTTGGGGCTCGCTTTTATCAGTAACATCAATATGCGAAATATGCCCGTCATTGTCAGTCACATAAACCACACGTTGTTCTTTATCTAACAACA
>LUTY01001717.1 GCA_001640045.1 Candidatus Thiomargarita nelsonii
TTCCAAGCCAGTCGATAATTTCCATGCTAATTTCCACAAAAGTCCACCTTCCGAAGGAATAGCCACCCTGAGTACGCCATCTGCTTTAAGCAGCATACCAATTTTAGCAATGATGCTTGGTAAATCACATAAATGTTCAAAGGTGGCAATGGAGAGAATTCTATCATAGTGATATTCTAAAGGTATCTCATTGATATAAGAAAATTGATTTCTAATCAACTGGAGTTCTTCGGAATGGACATATAATTCACTAAACGGTTCAACAATATCGTAAGGATATTTTAAATTTTCAAACGCTAAATGATTCAGTGTGCCAGCACCCACCTCAAGCGTTTCATAATCGTCATTGAGAAATTTCAGATCGGCGGCAACCTTTTTATGCATCCACTTTTCAAGTTGGCTGCCTAACCGACTGGCTTTCGTGTTACCGCGCCGATTATTTTGATAATGTTCATTATAAATTTTTTTAAAAGGCGCAGGGAGTGCTGATCTTTTTTTTGGAAATTGTGAAATAATAGAGTTGATATAAGTTTTATCAGTCATCGCTAAGACGTTGGTGTATTGAAACGGGCAGCCATGGCAAACATAGTGGCTGGTAGCCAAAGACTGTACTTTGCCAACGATGCTGGTATAGAAAAACCTAATTTTTCGCCTATCATGCCCAAAGGATAGGCTTGTGGATAAGCCAGTCGAATGGTTT
>LUTY01001718.1 GCA_001640045.1 Candidatus Thiomargarita nelsonii
TCGCTTTGGATTTTCGGACAGGCTATGCGAAAAGCGAATTTGTTCTTGCTGGTCCGACTATTGATGATAGTTTCAATGGGTTAGCCGATTCGACTATCGGTTTAACTTGGCGCATTGTTGATGAAGACATTAGTGAACATGGTTTGCCCAGTATCGCGCTGAGAGTGGCGGCGATTATTGCTGGAGATTACGATACGGGTTATATCAATTCCATAGGCGATGGCGGCGATGGCGGTGAAGTTTCCCTTATTGTGGGTAAAATCTTTGCTGACAAGGTGGCGTTATCTGGGGAGTTAGGTTATCGTGATCGCGATTCAGGTATCCCTGAAGAGGTATTTTTTAATCTGAATGCTTATTATTTGTTCAATTCAAAATTGACTGCGAGTTTTGAATATCAATGGAATGATGCGACTTCTGGTCTTGATATTGGTCAGCCTGGATTCGCACCTGATCCTAGTCGTCCGGTTCGTAGATTTCCTGAACTCGAAGAAGATTATCAAACCGTTGGCTTGGGTATTTCTTATAATGTCACAAACACGCTCAATTTGGGACTGAATTTTGCCACCGTCATCGACGGGCGTAATACGAATGATACCGACGCGATTGGTATAACTATTGGTTATGCCTTTGATCTTTATTAGAACGGCTCTCGTTCCCACGCAGAGCGACAAACCTGACAGGTGTCAAAAACCTGTCAGGT
>LUTY01001719.1 GCA_001640045.1 Candidatus Thiomargarita nelsonii
TTGTGTTATACTATGATGAAAAACCTAGTTCTCAAGTAGCGAACCATACGCACAACACGAAAAACACTATATTGATAAACAAAGCCGTTGTCAATAAATTATTTAAATCACTCTAAGCCTCTAAAAGCTATGTACGGTGGGATAGTTTGATTAATAATCTATTTTATTTGTGCCTTATTTATCTGATCATTTTAGCTATTTATATAAGCCATTAATAATATTAAATACTTATTTTATTGACAAAATATTTAATTTTTATAAATTTTATCAATACCTTCGCCAATTTTGAACGGCAAATAAAACATTAATATCGCCTGTCTCTAATCAGTCCTAGGTTTGGCAAATATTCATCGACTCCTTATTTAAATCGGTAGAACATATATCACCAAGTTGATGTGATTAACATGATTAATTAAGATCAACTTTATCATAAAAATCGCAAAAATCCTAATTTTTTTTATCAACCCAGCCAGCAACGCGCATTCCAAAACATTTGCATCCAAGGACCTTCCTCTGCACGCCAATCATTAGCCAACCAGGCATATTGGTGGCTCAAAAATAGCCTTTCAGGATGTGGCATCATAACTGTAAAGCGACCATCCTGCGTTGTCAGCCCCGTTATGCCTAACGGTGAACCATTAGGATTAGCTGGATAGGATTGTGCCACTTCACCATAATTATCTATATAACGTAACGCC
>LUTY01001720.1 GCA_001640045.1 Candidatus Thiomargarita nelsonii
TTTAACAGTTGTACCTGTTTTCTGTTGCTGCCGTCATTTTTTTCATTCAGCACGAGAAATAAGCGATGTGCTAGATCAATTTCTCTCGCAGCATTATCAATTAAATCAAAGATATTGTAATCGGCTTGTTCCCAATCTGTCCCTAGCACGTCAGGCGATTTGACAAATATCACTGCGTCAACTTCATACTCAAGCGATGACACTAATTTCTGTTCATGTCCTTGAGCGGCTTCTAATCCGGGCAAGTCAACTAAACATAAGCCGGTGACATCATGGTTAGGAAATTTGGTGTAAATATTACCCGTTTTAACCGCCAGGTATCGTGTGCGCCCCTCACTTTGGGTGACATATTCAATAATTTCATCGAGTCCCAGTAATTTATGGGATTTTGACAACAATTCAGAAAACGATGGAAAAGCCTTGTGAATAAACTTCAATTTTTCATAAATAGCCTTATCTAAGTTGCGATCATTACGGGTGCTTTCATCCAATTCGGGTAAGGGGTTGCTAAAGCGTTTCAGTGAAAATGGTTTAGGCATGTTCAACTTGTCAAAATAGGCATAGAGGATTTCTTTGAGGAATTCCTCTTTAGAATAAAATTCTATTTTGGCATAAGGGCTCTCTTCTGAGTGATAAATTTTGCTTTTGGCACCCGTGCAGGGGAGTTCATCAGATGTGGGTATTTCCCGATTAGATAA
>LUTY01001721.1 GCA_001640045.1 Candidatus Thiomargarita nelsonii
ATTTTGGAGTCCTTATGATATGTAAAATGGGCAAATTAAGTTTTGTCCGCTCCTAAATCAATGAATAAACAAAAAACTTTTCAAGCATGTTAAGCTATTATCCTGTTAATCTTTCTTGAGGTGAGCAAATTGAGTATTCAATATTTAAAAATCTCTAATTTCAAAAGTATTGATTCCTTGGAATTAAGAAATATTAATGATTTTTCTGTGTTTGCCGGTGCAAATGGTAGTGGTAAAAGCAATTTTTTTGATGCGCTTGATTTTGTGAGTCGTTTTATTCGCTTTGGTTTAACCGATGCCCTTCGGGGGCATGGCGGATTTGATAATATTCATTCTGTTAAACGACTCGAAAATGAGGCTCGACGATTTGAGTTTGAGATTGAGTGTATTTTGCCTGATGATTCAACATCTGCTCAATATAAATACCGATTAGTAATACAGGCCTTAGACACAGAGCCAGAAATAAATGAACAATTATTTATTGATGAAAAACCGGCAATTACAAGAGCACTTGACCCGGTTGATTATTCAGTACTATTTACTTTTCCAAGATCGCCATTAAGTACCTTACTGAAAAATGTGCGTGTCTATCGCATTGAGCCTTTTGGTGCATCTGCCCCAGATCAATCCGATCAAGATTCTTCGCTATTAAAACGCAATGGTCACAACCTGCCAAGTGTACTCAAACGTTTGGAAC
>LUTY01001722.1 GCA_001640045.1 Candidatus Thiomargarita nelsonii
ACTGTTCACAATACGGGTGGGTAGGTAGGGAGTTTCTTGTTGAGCGCGATGGAGCGCGTCGTAATACTGCGAGTTCTCGTAATATTCCAGATCAACCTTAATGGATTGAGCATGGAGAATATCGTGAACATGGTCAGTTACCACTTGAGTCTGATGTTCTCTGATGAGTTCTGCTATTGAATTGCATAATGCACTGAAAAGGGCAATCCCTCCTGCAATGCCGAGGAGAAGTGCCACATGCCCAAAAACTTCTGTTTTTTCGGGAGCCGCAACACCTACAGTCACTGCATCAATTATCAACTTTATGAGATAGAGTGACAGCAATGGCAACACTCCTTGCACTATAAAAAGCACTACACTGGCAATTGTCCAACCCTGTGTGCTTTGCCAGACAAGGTGTAACGCACGCTTAAGACGCAATACGCGATTTAGTTTTAGTCCTCTCGGTTCTTCTGTTGGCATAGGCAAAACTTATGCTAAAACCTTTTGTCGGACGGGATTTGCAATCCCGTCCGACATTTATTGTGACTTTTAGCTTAATCAAATCAATCGGTTATCCTGAACTTAATGGCATTGAGTAAAAAGGTAGGATGCCCTCCATGATACATCAAGAGCATTTAAAAAACTCTGATGTAATTTCTTATGTATAGTTTTCGGAGGTAATCTCTTAGCCCTCCCTTCTGGGTAAACAAAAATT
>LUTY01001723.1 GCA_001640045.1 Candidatus Thiomargarita nelsonii
ATAACCGCATGAAATCCATCGGCACCTACTAAACCTTTATCGAAAGGATTCATATTAAAGTCGCCAATCACTAGGGTATTGGTATGCTCCATTTTTTCCTCCGCTTCCCTAATCGTTTGAATGACTCTTGTTGCTCTATAAGTTTGGTCATCCTCAGTCCCATATAGCTTACTTGGCAAATGCAGTGCAACAAGCAGGACTTTTAAACCGATGGGCGGAGAAATCTGATATATGGAAATGCGCCCATCATCTGTTACGTTTTGAATTGAGTTAATGGGATACTTGAAAAAAAATGATAGATAACTTGATGGATTGGAAGGGGCTATAAACTTCGCCCGTTGACCAGTATTGAGCACTTTAAGAAGAACAGTCTCTTTAATTGTCGATTCAGCAAGAATGAGAATATCTACCTCATTTTCATGGCAAAGCGTTACAATGTCGTTAGATCGATTGTTTTTGCTGATATTCCAGAATAAAAATGTTGCCATTATTGTATTGTTTTTTACTGTATTATTGTGTCATTGTAGGGAGAATAGATCGCGTTGTCTAGTATCCATTGATATGCTAGCCGGCATTTTTCGATGAAAAGCTAATACCTCCCGTCTCATCCAGTTGCGCTCGGCCTTGCAACCAGGATTGTACGAGTGTCTTAGCATCGGTTTGATGTGTGGTGTTGTGCATAATAATTTATCTTGGA
>LUTY01001724.1 GCA_001640045.1 Candidatus Thiomargarita nelsonii
TGGAAAGGCTCACGCCACCCCTCAAACAGCTTGAAAAAATGGCTGGCGATATTAAAGACTATCTCAATCAAGCGGCTGATAAGGCTCAAGAAACGGCACAACACGTCTCCCAAAAGATTGAAACTCAAATCAGCGGAGTCGATGGACTTCTCAAAGAGACTAAGGCAAGGCTTGAAAAAATTGAGCCAGAGATCAATCAATTTTTAGACAAATTGAATGTCGGCAGCAGCGTCAATCAAATCAAGGCGGGTTGCAACGAAATTGGTGACGGCGTGGTGCAATTCTTCGACGAAATCAATAAACTGGAAAAACAACTGGAGAAAACCGTTAAAAATGTTCAGGATCAAGTTGATCAAGAGATGAGCCCCGCTTTCAACGAGATCGAGCAAAAAATTCGTGAAATGCTCGCGCAAATCACGGACGTTCTGAGCCGGGAAGAGGTCAAAGAGGCTCTTAACAACGCGAAACAAGGCATTGAACAGTTTAATAGCACGATTGATGAGGCTTCCCTAAAACCCGTGTTTGATATGGTACTTGATAAAACGGAAGATTTGGAAAGTAGCATCAAAAGCATTGACGTTGCCCGTTTGGGTACACCACAAAAAACCGCTCTCAAAATTGGGACAAAGCTTATTCAAGAGGTTAAGATTGATGACATCATCAAACCGGAACTGATAAGTGCTTTTCAGGAAATTCG
>LUTY01001734.1 GCA_001640045.1 Candidatus Thiomargarita nelsonii
AAGTCATGGTCGGAGACTACCCAAAAGGGTGTAAGTCACCAACTAATGAGTCTTGGCCTTTGTATTTAAAAGCGGATTACACGAAAATGGATTTTGGATTTAACGGGAACTATTATTATCGCTTAACAACCATGTGGCAAGGCGACGGTAAATCTTTGGATATCGTCAATGACGGTAAAAACAACAATCGACCCATTTTAGCCACAACCGGTAACTACAGTGGTCAATATTGGAAAATCACGCAAGTAAAACCTGGTTATTACCGCTTGACCACTATGTGGCAAGGCGACGGTAAATCTTTGGATATCGTCAATGACAGTAAAAACAACAATCGACCCATTTTAGCCCCAACCGGTAACTACAGTGGTCAATATTGGCACACGTCCCACAACCAATACATTTTTCCCAATCATTGATATGAAAACCGCGATAATTGGGTGCGGCGGGACGAGGCTCAATGGGAAGCGTCACCGGCTCTCGCCCAAGAAAACTTAAAGCTTTTAGAGGTGCTAATAGACTGTTCATAATAATTGTTGATGATAATGGCTTTAAAGGATAGTTATTTAGAAGTTTGTTTGTTAGCTTGCGAAAACACTAAAAACTCTTTTAGCATATTTTCCAGATAACTCAAATCCGGCAACCAAGCCGTTTCATTCTTATCTACTTTTACCTTGAAAACCACACCGGTGCGTACATTAGCACTTGGGTTGCTTAAAGTTTCCTCGGTAACAGTTAGGGTGCGTGGCACATCGCTAGAGATAAAAGCGTAAAATGGCATCGTTTGGGTAGATTCCAAACCATACAAAATCACGGTGTGATATTTTTTTACCGAACTCACAACGGGTAGCGATAAAGCTTCTTCGATTGACAGTAATGGAACACGTTGATGACGCCAATTGATAATGCCTAACATCCAATTAGGTTGTTTGTCGGAGACAGATTCAGGTTCGCTATAAGGGGATACCTCTGCAACCACAGCACTCGGTATTAGTATCTGCCCCGCACCAATAGGCACTAAAAGGCAACGTACAGTCGCATGATTATTTAGCATTTTTTATTTTCCAATAAAGCATTAATATTTTCAAGCAAAACATTTTCTTTATAAGGTTTGCCCAAATAACAGTTGATCCCTATTTTTTCCGCTTTTTTCTGATGCTTCTCTCCCATGCGTGTCGTAATCATAATGATGGGCAGATCTTTCCAATCAGGATTATTACGCACTAGCGTGCCTAATTCGTAGCCATCCATACGCGGCATATCCACATCAAGTAGTATTAAATCAGGGATATTTTCCCGCAATTTAGCCACAGCATCAAGACCATCTTTGGCCGTGATCACCTCCATGCCTTGCCGTTTTAGTAAACTCGCAGTGACCTTACGTACCGTAATCGAATCATCTACCACCATAACGGTCTTCACAACCGGTTTTTCTGCCTGAACGATTGCATCGCGTTGGGAAGAAATAGATTGTAGTGTGCTCTCTTCACGAACGATTATAGGCATATTTAAAACCAGAACCACCCGTCCATCGCCAAGAATAGTTGCACCAGCTATCCAACGAATAGCCTCAATTTGGGGGCCAACCGGTTTGACCACAATTTCTTTACTGCCTTCAATCGCATCAACCAATAAAGCCACCCGACGGTCTGCGACATGGACTAATAGGGTCGGAATTAATGGACTATCTACTGATGCTACCTGACCAAAACCTAATAGTTCACCCAGATGAAATACGCGATATTTCTGGTCCATGTATTTGTAATAACGCACTTCATTAGCTTCTCCTAAAACCTCAGAACGAGGGGTACGCATGACAGCATCCAAATAATTGATGGGTACCGCCATCGTTTCTTCTCCAATATGCACCAACAGTGCTTGAGTAATGGTTAAAGACAAGGGTAAACGGATTTCAAAGGTCGTACCTTCGCCGGTTTTCGATTGAATCTGCAAATTACCACTTAACTTCTTAATATCCGTATTGACAATATCCATACCGACACCTCGTCCTTGGCTTTGAGTAAGCTTTTTAGCCGTTGTGAAGCCCGGTTTAAGAATAAGCTGTTTCAGTTCATGATCATTTACCACAGTATTTGCTTGAATTAAGCCACGCTCTTCTGCTTTCTGACGAATCGCAGGCAAATTTAAGCCAGCACCGTCATCACTGAGTTTAATGATAAGTTCTGCGCCTTCCCTCGAAATATCTATAGTAATGTTAGCAACGCTAGATTTTCCCGATTTTTGGCGAGTTTTAGCATCTTCAATGCCGTGCCCTATAGCGTTTCTGAGCATGTGTTCAAGGGGGGTGACAACGCGCTCAAGGACGGTTCTTTCAAATTCGATATTTTCCCCATTGATAATGAATTTTACCGGTTTCTTTTGTTCTCTAACTTCTCCTCGAACAATCCTTTGTAAACGGGGAGAAATTTTAGCAAAGGGTATCATACGAGTACGCATGATACCATCCTGTAATTCAGCCCCTATACGGCTTTGTTGAACTAACAAGGAATCGCTTTGCCGAGTCAAGGTTTTAAGATAATCTTGAATGTTCACCAAGTCATCGACGCTTTCCGTAAGACTACGTGATAATTGTTGGATAATAGAAAAGCAATCCAATTCAAGTGGATCAAATTCTTTATCATTATCGTCAAAATGGGAACGAATTTGAGCGTCATTTTCTATTTCCAAAAGTCGGAATTGCTCGCGTAAACGTACTACAGTTTGTTCCATTTCCACCAAATTTTTTTTAAACTCTCCCTGCTGTTGTTCCATGTGAGCACGGGAAATAGACAACTCGCCGGCAAAATTCGTGAGTTTATCAATCAATGTGGCTTTGACACGGATTCGTTCATCGGCACTGTCGGCAGGTGCTTCATTTTGTTCTTGAATTTTATCAACTGAGCCAGTTTCTTGAGGCACATCAGTCTTTTTTTGAGGTGCGTCAAAGGTCTTTTTGCTCTCATCCTCCCCTTTAGCTGCCGCATTGATTTGCTTAATCAAGTCCGTGGGTATGTCCAAGGCGATATGATTGCGTACCGCCTCTAACATGGCCGCCAATTCACCTGAATCAAACTCAGGTTCTAAATTTCTAGTTGTTAAGC
>LUTY01001726.1 GCA_001640045.1 Candidatus Thiomargarita nelsonii
GCTGAAACGGCACGACAATTTGATCGTGCCCCTGAGAGCATACAGTTACTCGCTGTCAGTAAAACACGTCCCGTTGCTGATATCGTCACGGCTTTTAAGAGTGGTCAATATCGTTTTGGGGAAAGTTATTTGCAAGAGGCTATAGCAAAAATCGAGGCTTTACGTGATTATTCTTTAGAATGGTATTTTATAGGTCCATTGCAAAGCAATAAAACGCGCTTGATTGCTGAAAATTTTAATTGGGTTTTGTCATTAGATAAGCTCAAACATGCTCAACGCTTGTAAGTGCGTTTATAATAATTTAAAGAAACCAAGATTTCGAGCAAAGCTCGAAAGAACTTTTTGTGGTACATTACGCTCTCGTCTAATGTAAGTCTTACCAAAATAAACCATGATGTCAGTGTTTTCATAAGCTTATCAAAACTTTCAATTTTTTCTGGAATTCTTGGTGTTAAAATTCGAACAATAAGTGAGAATGATTTTTTAGATTTACAAATAGAACCAACAGATTCATTTAATTGGAAATGGCGTGAAAGACATTTAAACATAGTTACAAATAATGGAAAATTTATAAAAGTTCTTGATATTATTAATTATTTATCATCTGAAGATACTATAAAATATATTGAACAAAATTTAGAAGCGTCTCAAATAGTTATCGGAAGTCCAATCATCCGATTTCAGTTTTTTGTACAG
>LUTY01001727.1 GCA_001640045.1 Candidatus Thiomargarita nelsonii
CGAAGTGATTATCGACTTTGGCACAGGCTTTGGGATTTGGGTGTGGCTGAATAACACTTTTTGGGTTAAATTGCACACACTGTCAGCGGAGAGCATGGTCACGGGCGACCTAGATGGTAATGGTCAAGATGAAGTCATTATCGACTTTGGCACAGGCTTTGGGATTTGGGTGTGGCTGAACAACACATCTTGGGTTCAATTGCACACACTGTCACCGGATAACATGGTGACAGGCGATTTAGATGGTAATGCTCAAGATGAAGTAATTATCGACTTTGGTGCCCAAAACGGGATTTGGGTGCGGATGAACAACACATCTTGGACTCAATTGCACTCAATCTCATCAGAGAGCATGGTAGCAGGAGACCTCGACGGTACGGGTCAGGACGATGTTATCATTGACTTTGGTGATCAGTACGACATCTGGGTGTGGATGAACAACACTACTTGGGCGCCCTTAAGCACTTCAGCCGAGGACATGATAATAGGCGATCTAGACAATAACGGTCAGCAAGAAGTGATCATAGACTTTGGAGGCACTTATGGCTTGTGGGCACAGATGAACAACAGCAATTGGGTTAAATTACATAGCCAGTCACCTAAGAATATGGTAAGCGGAAACATAGATGGGCTGCTATCTTCGCTGTCTCTGAGTGAGACGATAGCTAGTCTGTTGCCGCCGGCACTAGAAAACAC
>LUTY01001728.1 GCA_001640045.1 Candidatus Thiomargarita nelsonii
ACGCTCATTCGAGAGAAAAATCAAGGAAGCTTTGCTGGCTCTCAAGCTGGAAAGCTATTATGACAAAGACGAAATATTAGAAATGTATCTAAATCAAATCCCTTTTGGGAAAGGTGCTTATGGAATTGAAACCGCCGCGATGAAATTCTTAAAAAAGCATTCTAGTGAGCTCAATTTGTATGAAGCCGCTTTATTGATTGGTTCAATACCTCAACCGGAGAGGTTTAATCTGTTAAAAAATCCAAAATTGGCTCATCAACGTGCTCATTTGGTTTTGGATACAATGGTTAAAAAAGGCTATATTACTGAAAAAAAAGCAAAATATGCAAAACGTCAGGGCATCAAAAAAGGTAACAGAAAAGGCTCAAACACGGGCTATAGGTATCTTTTAGATTGGGCTCATGTCAGAAAACAACTTTTTGAACATTTTGGAGATTCAAAGGGTGATCTCACGATTATCACAACTCTTGATCCAAATAGACAAAAGTATGCAGAATTGGCTGTCCGGCGTTGGTTATCTAAAACGGCTTCTCGTCATGTTTCTCAAGGCGCACTTTTGGCAATGGATATGCGTGGTGCAATTCGGGCTATTGTTGGCGGAAAAAGTTATAATACTAGCCAATATAATAGAGCTATTCAAGCCGAGCGACAGCCGGGTTCTGCATTTAAACCGTTTGTTTATTTAGCGGCTTTAAT
>LUTY01001729.1 GCA_001640045.1 Candidatus Thiomargarita nelsonii
CGATTAGGGAAGGCGGGGCATGGCCAGAACTAAAAGGGTTGAAAGGCTCTTTTGGGAGTGCCCGTTTTATCATTGTGCGTCCGTCCCGCCCTTTTAGGCATGATTATACCGGTGGTCGTACCGCGAGGCTCGGCTGCCAGTGGTTCCATCGTTTTAAGCGGTGGAAAAAGTGGACGGATAATAACGTTCTCGGGCGTGCAGACGAACAACTATTGGTCGTCTACCACGAACGCGAACGACACGAGCAACGCATGGGTCGTGAACCTCAACAACGGCAACGTGAACGTCAACAACAAGACTAACGACAACTACGTGTGGCCAGTGCGAGGCGGAGAATGATAGCCTTGCTGACCCTTTCTAATTTTGAGGTAACTACTCAGCCTCCCAAGCTGTATGTCGTTATTTCGGGAATGGAGCGTAGCGTATTTCCCGAAACCTTATGCGACTGACTTTCGGGAAATACGCTACGCTTCATTCCCGAAACAACAAATAGGCTGAGTAGTTACATTTTGAGATGGATAGCCATCCCTTATTGAGCCTAGAAAATCTTTACCGCGCTTATCGGCAATGTCGCCGTCGCAAGCGCAATACCTATAATGCCATGATTTTTGAGCAAAACTTGGAAGAAAATCTGCTGGATTTGCACGAGGCGATTAGGGAAGGCGGGGCATGGCCAGAACTAAAAGGGTTGAAAGG
>LUTY01001730.1 GCA_001640045.1 Candidatus Thiomargarita nelsonii
CATATTAAACCAAAAAGCGGTGCTTGATGTTCTTTATGGCGATGATAATTATGAGAAAGCTTGGGGCTTTCGCCTATTAGTAATTGATGGCTCCAAAATTCATCTGCCTAACACCCCAGAAATTATACAGGAATTTGGCACCATAAGATTTGAAACTTGAAAGGCAAGGACAAGAAAATAGCTGGCGAACATGGTTATGCGCTTGCCTCTGTGATGTACGATCCCCTTAATAAGTTCAGAGGCAAAAGTTTTCGCGGTACTTATGCGAAAACTTTTGCCTCTGAAGTTGTTGATGCTTGTCTTGCACCCTTCATCCGCGTATGAGGTTGATTTAGCTTTGGAACACCTCAAACATACGCAAGCTAATGATCTTATTGTATTTGATCGTAATTACCCCTCTTATATCTTTTTAGCCTCCTTAACCAAACTCAATAGACAATTCGTTGGCCGTTGTTCTAAAAGTTCTCAAGGCAGAAACAATGTTTTTTAAACAAACAGTTACGTACACTTGTTGGGTCACTTTAAAGGCAGAAGGAAAAATCAAGAAAAGGTGCAAAATATTGGGGTTACAAGAGACAATAACAGTACGCTTTGTAAGGGTTAGGTTGAGTACTGGAGAGATAGAAGTCCTTGTTACTTCACTACTTGATGAGAAAAAATACACCACACAAACGAAGTAACGAAGTAAATGTTTA
>LUTY01001731.1 GCA_001640045.1 Candidatus Thiomargarita nelsonii
TTCAACATCGCCACAGAACATGACATAATGTGCGTAGGACGCACCCTACGCTTGCTCAAACCGTCTCATGTTTGACTCAATTTTTTATAAATCACACCCCTATTGATTTTAATTTCTCAATCGCTCATCATGCACACTGCACTACCGGACCGTGGTTGTTAACTGGGGGGGTGAAAATTATGAATAATGAATTGTGAATATTGAATTTTTTCGTTACAACCAAAACCCAAGCTATTGTTTTTTCTAGCTTGAACAAAAACGGGATCAACTTTGGAGCCAAAGATAAAGCGGATTTTCACCACCCCAGTTGTTAACTAGACCATTGCCCAAAAATCTAATATTAAATATAGTGTTATTGATATATATAATAACATAAAAAAATCCTCAGTACAGGACAATTTATTTAAGTCATCAATTTTTGGTTATGGATACCAGAGGAATAAATATTAATGCTTTGAAAATTAAATATTTATCCTGTATAAATGACAAGAAAAAAATGTCCTGTACAAAAAATCATAAAAAAATTTTTTTTGGAGTTAAGAGGCTGGTTCGATTTCTATTTGTTTTGATAACTGATAACTGATAAGATGTTACCCAGCACCACGCTTGATTGCACGGCTTGTGTTATTGCTCTTGCGCCACGCCATTTAGAACGTCCTAGCGCTCATGCGCCAGTGGTGGCAAGTTTTGAATTC
>LUTY01001732.1 GCA_001640045.1 Candidatus Thiomargarita nelsonii
GGGGGGTCAAGAAACTGGGGAATGCCATCAGTATGATATCGCAAAAACTAAAAAGCCTTATCTCGAACTGCGTTGGAGTTTTGAAAAGGGAGACCAGTTTTATGTTAAAGTGCAACTAAATGATATTAGTGTTACTGAAGATTTTGTTTGTGATTTTAGTTTAAATGCATCTGATACATCCGAGTAATAGCAATGGTAAAAGAATTAATTTTCGAGATTAGAAAAAGTTCTTCCAACAAAGGTTTTGATGTAACTGCGTCAATAAACGGGGGAAGATCATCTGCGGGTAAATCTGGCAAGTTGCCCCCATATGATCATTCTTACTATGAAAACTGGAAGTCAGCCTTTAAGGATTTTGTCGATTTATATCGTGGGAAGATATTACCTAGTGTTAGTAGAAATCATGAAGAACTCATGGAAAGTTGTAAACAATCTGCTGATGACTTTCTGAAATATTTTAATAAAACATGGCTGGGTCGGGAAAATCATGAATTTGGAGAATTTAGGGAATTTTTAGCAAAAAAAATAGGAAATGAAGAAATTTTAGTACTTATTAAAACTGAGGTTTCTTCATTAAAAAAGTTACCTTGGCATAAATGGGATTTATTTACTGGTAACGATGTTGAAATTGCCTTCTGTAATTTTGATGATTATGAATATAAAGAACCGACAGTGGTGCGCCCCACTGACAAAAC
>LUTY01001733.1 GCA_001640045.1 Candidatus Thiomargarita nelsonii
TTAAAATATGTCTGAGAAACACCCGATAGTGACAAGATACCAAGGAAACCCGATCCTCACCAAAGAGGATGTCCCCTATCCCGTTGCTACCGTTTACAACGCCGGCGTGGTCAAACATGAAGGCAGTTACCTGATGCTGTTCCGCTCCAACTTGCAAAATGGACGCTCCATCATTGGTCGAGCAGATAGCGACGATGGCTATTCCTTCCAAGTGGCACCGAAGCCCTTTCTTACCCCCTCTAAAAACCCACAGTTTGCCGAATATGAGGAATGGGGCGTGGAAGATTTGCGGATTTGCCCTTGTGAAGGGGAATATTTGCTAACCTACAGTGCCTATTCCCGTCATGGTGTCCGCATTGCGCTGGCACGCACCAAAGACTTCCAAGAAGTGGAGCGGGTCGCTTTGATCACCCAAGCAGACATGCGTAACGTGGTCATTTTTCCTCAAAAATTCAATGGCCGTTATGTACGTCTGGACCGGCCCCACTCGGAGATATCTCCTTGGTCCACCTGGATATCCTATTCCCCTGATCTAGTCCATTGGGGCGATTCCAAGATACTTATCAAACCGGTGCATTATCATTGGGATGAGATGAAGGTAGGCCCCGGTCCACAGCCCATTAAAACCAAAGAAGGCTGGTTGCAAATCTACCACGGAGTCTACAAAACCATGTCTGGCACGGTCTACCGCTTA
>LUTY01001742.1 GCA_001640045.1 Candidatus Thiomargarita nelsonii
GGCAAGCGATAGCTTTTTCCCGTTTTTTTAGACAGGCGTTGGCAAAATTCATTTGCATCATCCCATGAAACTTGCTCTACAGGACGATTTGTCCCTTTAAACTGGGATGGATTATTCCCCATCACGGCTTCCCATTGCGCCTGCGTTACCGGATATTTGCTCATGTAGAATGGTTTTACAGTGACAGAATGGGGCGGTTTTTCACTGTCATATTCAGTTGAGCCCATCGTAAATGTACCGCCCGGTATAGATACCATTTCTAACAAGACACCCTTGCCTAAATCTTCAGTTTGGTAACGGGCTTGTTTATTTTCGCGCTGGGTGATTTCTCCTTTGGCGTTGACTGTGACTATTTCAAAATCAAATAGTTGGCCTGATTGTGGCGGGCTTGTGGTCAAAATCTGATGATTGCGTTGCCACTGCTTTTGGTATGTGCAACCAAAAAGGTGCGGGAATTTTTCTTCTTGTTGCCAGCCTAGCCAGTATTCGCCGTTTTCTTTAAAGACGACTGGTGCCCAGTCGGGGGCATCCAGCATAATTGTCGCAGATTTTAAGGGAGATATATTTTCCACCCTTTGTCTGATTGAGCCAGATTCGAGCTGGGGCGGTGCCGCAATCATCGCGCACACTATGCAGGAAAGCAGGTAGCCGTCGGTTTGATCCGCGACGTATTTAGCAACCCGGCTTATCGTGCGTTTGGGCGGCATGGCGTTTATATCCAAACGATTGAAGCTTTTGTTAAAGCATGGACAGGTGCCGATCAATTAGTGATGCTCTACGGTTTTCCTTCTGAACGTCCATTTCGCTTAGGCAAATTATTGATGCGCTATCAACCCTTCAGCGATTGGCACGATTATCGCTATACGGTGCCTTCTCAACTTTCACAACATAGCCCACTCGGAGTGATTCACAGCCCTAAGACATTTGATGCCGCATTTGATAGACTTTGGGACAAACGTGCCGGGCGGTACTCATTTGCGGTTTGCCGCACTGCCCGTTTTTTAAATTGGCGGTTTATTGATATTCCACATAAAAAGTATTGGATATGGGCATTTTCCGCATTTTTATCAACAGAAGTGCTAGGCTATGTAGTGATTGCGCCGCCACAAGCTCAGTTAGTTGATTTTTGCTTACCAGATGATCCACAATTAGCACACTCATTTTGGCAACAAGTGGTAGACATTTTACGGTGGCGTGGCGTTAAAACGGTAGAAACCTGGTTTGCAGCGGCTTGTCCAGAAAAGCAAAGTTTGCAAGCAGTGGGTTTTAAGCCCCATCCACGCCCGGACACGATTATTCCTGTCTTTAGAAGTTTTCACCCGGATTCAGAATGGCTAGATGCTAATTTCTATTACACGATGGCAGATTCAGATTTATATTGAAACGTAAAGTATGATTATTACTAAACATTTTGTATTTATCCACTTTCCAAAAACGGGGGGATCATTTGTACGTGCGGTGTGCAAAAAATACACACCCTGGCAGGTTCAGATAATTGATGAACATCCGACAATTTTTGATATTCCCAAGGCTTATCAATCACTTCCAAAATTTGGATTTGTGCGTAATCCTTACAGTTGGTATGTCTCAGGCTATTCCTATTTGAAGAAACAAGCTGATAATAAACTATTTAATCAAATCTCTAACAATGGGACAAAAGACTTTAAAAGTACGCTATTAGCGATTTTGGAGAGGGATTTTTTTGAACTGGATGGTATAGGTCGATATAGCTGGCATGTAAGACAGATGTTTGGTGATGACTTACAAGCATTGCGAATAGGCAAGTTTGAAGAATTACGCCATGAGTTATTACGCATTATGAGCAGCACCGTCATGTTACCAGAATCACTGGTAAAAGCGATTCAAACCTATCCGGCGGTGAATGTTTCTCAACACGATCATTATCGTGCTTACTACGATCAAGAATTGCGTGAAATCATTGCTGAGAAAGATCGGTTGATTTTTGAACAATTTGGTTACGAGTTTTAAGTCTGTGTAGGGTGCGTGGGACGCACACTACCATAAACATCATTTACATAAAATGGAGGCGACACTCCGACAATGAAACAAATTACACTTATTCTCACTTTCTTACTGTCAGGGTGCGGCTCTGATCCTAAAATTGAAACTTGGCCTCCTGAGCGTTTTTACGCTGAAGCGAAAGAGCATCTTGAGGCTGGTGATTATACCAGTGCTATCGAATCTTATGAAAAGCTAGAGGCACGTTATCCACTTGGAAAGTATGCCCAACAGGCGCAATTGGATATCATTTATGCCTATTATAAGCATGAAGAACCAGAATCGGCGATAATCGCCGCTGACCGTTTTATTAAATTATATCCGCGTCACAGAAAAATAGATTATGTGTATTACCTCAAAGGATTGGTTTATTTTCAATACAATTGGGGTAGCTTGGATCGTTTTTTGCCACTGGAGCAGTCGCAGCGTGATCCAAGTGCGGCAAGACAAGCCTTGCAGATATTTTCTGAATTAGTCAGGCGCTTTCCTAAGAGTAAATATAATCAAGATGCTAAACAACGCATAGTTTATCTGCGTAATATGCTAGCTAACCATGAGTTACATGTTGCGAGATTTTATATGAAACGAGGTGCTTATATAGCAGCGGCTAATCGGGCTAAGACGATAGTTAAATCCTATCAAGGTACGCATGTTGTGCCTGATGCTTTGGTTATTTTAGCAAAATTTTATAAAATCAATGGATTAAATGATTTAGCGGCGGCAACGTTAAAGGTGTTGAAATTGAATTATCCTAATCATGAGGGAATTGCGGTGGTAGAAAATTTGGTGGTTAAGTAAGCCTAGATGTTCAGATAAATTAAAGGCCCAGACCTCAGAGGTTTTGAAAACCTCTGAGGTCTTTTCACAGACAGGTTCAGATAAATTAAAGGCCCAGACCTCAGAGGTTTTGAAAACCTCTGAGGTCTTTATCGCTCGCCAATCAAACCCACTTCATCATCCCCATTTCATGTGCATCAACCAGCACTTCATGGTAGGGAAATACGCGAATACGGTAGCTTAAGCCACCAGATAAATCCGGTCTCAAAGTCAGATTGTAGAGATATTCTCCGCTATCGTGC
>LUTY01001735.1 GCA_001640045.1 Candidatus Thiomargarita nelsonii
GCACCACATCATCAGCGATGGTTGGTCAATGGGCGTCTTCATTCGTGATTGGCAACACGCCTACACCGCCTTTGCCAAAGGAATAGAGCCGAGTAAACCCCCGCTGGCTATCCAATACAGCGATTATGCCGCTTGGCAACGGAACTGGTTGCAAGGCGAGGTTTTACAACAACAAGTAGATTATTGGCATGGGCAACTGGCTGGAGCACCGGAATTACTGGAATTACCGACCGACAAACCGCGTCCACCACGACAAAGTTACCAAGGCGCACATTATGCCCATCACTTGTCAGCAACACTCAGTCAGAAAATCACCACGCTAAGCCTCCAAGCTGGTGTGACTGACTTCATGACCCTGCTGTCTGGCTTTAATATTTTGCTCGGACGCTACAGTCGCCAAGACGATATTTGTGTGGGTAGTCCGATTGCCAACCGTACTCACAGTCAAACGGAAGATTTAATCGGTTTTTTCGTCAATACCTTAGTGCTGCGTAGCCAACTCAAACCAACTTTAAGCTTTAGCGACTTATTGCTAGAAACTCGTCAAACCTGTTTGGAAGCTTACGCCCATCAAGACATTCCGTTTGAAATGCTGGTTGAACAACTGCAACCCACCCGTAGTCTGAGTCATCACCCCTTGTTTCAGGTCATGTTTGTCTTGCAAAATAATGAAGCGGCTGAACTGGAAATGCCG
>LUTY01001736.1 GCA_001640045.1 Candidatus Thiomargarita nelsonii
TAAGCCTCCCCAGTGCCCATACTGCTAAATTTCTTTCTTTCAAACTATGCTCTTCACTGTTCATATAGACAATCAAGGCAGCCAAATCATCACCTGGATGTGCTTGCTGTGCAATTACACAAATTTCTTGTACGGAAAATTCGATATACCAAAAAATAGCACCAAATCCAAATATAATCCCCACAATACCGATCATTATCAATCGAAAGATAATCTTTTTTAGTTGCTTTTTCATTTTTCTCGTTTTTTCGATTTAAACCTTTAGGACAAGTATTAGTACAATTCATAATCGTATGACAATGACCTCACAAAGCTGCTAGGAATCCAAGATTTATCTTGGATTTTGTCTAGGCACTTATTGTGCAATCAATATTCCCAATTTCCGGGAATATCTTTTAATGGTAAAACTTCAATTTTTTCATGAATCTGATACTTTGTGCTCCCCGGATAGATTACCCACATTTTTTCTAAATTCAAACTGGAGAGGGCAGAACGCATTGATTTTGTTAGAGTCGGCGCATCTGCAAACTTAAATTCACAAGCCCAATGCTTGCCGTCATGTTGCCAGAATAAATCGACTTCTGCCCCGGAATGAGTCGCCCAAAAGTAGGCTTGTTCATCTGATTTTTCAATACTTCTCCAAACACAATCCAAAGCCAATCCTTCCCAAGAACTGCCCAGTTTAGGATGCCGA
>LUTY01001737.1 GCA_001640045.1 Candidatus Thiomargarita nelsonii
GACAGAAATTAACCGAGTTGAATGGAAGGAAAGATTGGGTTAATCACAGTTTGTGATTAGGCAGTCAATTACATAAATTCGATGAATTAAGTTGTACTGGAGAGCCGTGTGCAGTGAAAGCTGCACGCACGGTTCGGAAGGGGGGGATTGGAAAAGCAGTTCGGCTGCTCGCTGGTCTCCTACCTTACTGGGACGGAGGGGCCTCCTTCTCTCGAACTTTGTCCGGTGTGATCCCGGCACACGAATCGTTAGGCAATACTGCTCGGCCAACGTGATCTTACTATATTTCACTATCTAATAGTAGATAATAGTAGATTTTTAGGAGCGGTTATCAAGAATTAAATACTTATTTGATATACCCGAACCATCAAGTATAGTCAAGACAATGCTCTCCCAAACGCCTTGCGGTGTGTGACAACACTCAGGTATTTATCAATACCTGTTAATAGTTATTAATACTTTTATGTACTATAATTGATATATCAAATCGATTTATATGGAAAAAAGCGATGATCAAGCAAACCCTATTAATTTTATTAACGAGTCTAGTCTTATCTGCTTGTGTCAGTGAAGATATTCAAAACCCGCCACTATCACTAGAGAAAGGGGAGAAAGGGCTCGAGCGCGTACCCCCCCCTCCCTGGGGTGGTGAAAATCCGCTTTATCTTTGGAGCAAAAGTTGATCCCGTTTTTG
>LUTY01001738.1 GCA_001640045.1 Candidatus Thiomargarita nelsonii
TAGCTCGGTAAGCTGGGTCAACTGACCGATTTCTGGGGGCAAGGCCGTCAGTTGATTCGATACAAGGTTTAGCAAGGTAAGCTGGGTCAACTGACCGATTTCTGGAGGCAAGGTCGTCAGTTGATTCTCAAAAAGGTATAGCTCGGTAAGCTGGGTCAACTGACCGATTTCTGGGGGCAACTCCGTCAGTTGATTGTGATCTCTCCAATCACCACCAAGATTGAGAATTTTTAAATTGGTCAACTGACCGATTTCTGGGGGCAAGACTGTCAGTTGATTATTATAAAGGTTTAGGTTGGTAAGCTGGGTCAACTGACCTATTTCTGGGGGCAACTCAGTTAATCTCTTATTTCTTAGGTCAAATGATGTCACACCATCCTTTGCAGCTTGTTTAATGATTTTGAGCAATTCTTCGTTTGTCATTGGTTTTTCCTAATTTTTCAAAAATTGATTGATCATCTCAAAATCAAGCTAAAAGTCATGAATATCCAGAAGAAATATTTAAAATAAAATGAAAACTCAGCCAACTTTTTATGGACAAACATTATCTGATATAGCTGTCTAGAAAAATTGATTGCCCAAACCTCTGATGTTTTTTGGAGACAACTTTACACATAACGTATGCATCAGTGGCATACAAAAGTTACGCTCCAAATCGCGTAGCTTTTGTGTGTCCGCTGGATGCAATTGTTA
>LUTY01001739.1 GCA_001640045.1 Candidatus Thiomargarita nelsonii
TAAAACCTTATTACAAAGCATTGGGCGTTCGTTAAAACAAAATTATCGGTGTCAACGCTTGCCCATCAGTGAATTAAATCGTGAAATTGGATTACACCAAGTCGGACGTAAACGGTTATTCGACATCAGTGTGTCTTATGAAAAGCACGATTATGATGCGTCTTTTGATGCCTATCCCACTCAAGCAAAAACCTTATTGCATGGCTATGAACAAACGCCCTTGATGATATACGTGCGTGAGTTTCATGATGATGAGGATGTGGATATAGATTTTGTCTATAACTTGGCCTATTTTGATGCCACAGAAATTGAGCGTATTCAATCGCGTTTTCTGCTGATTTTGGAGTATGTACTCAATCATGCCGATGAATCAATTCGCACAATACCTCTGCTAACCGAAGCCGAGCAACAACAATTATTGGCTTGGAACCAAACCCAAAGCGATTATCCCCTCGATAAAACGATTGTCGATTTATTTCAAGCGCAAGTTGAGAAAACGCCGGAAAATATCGCAGTGATTTTTGAAAATCAACAACTGAGCTTTTCTGAACTGAATACGAAAGCCAATCAGTTGGCGCACTATTTGATGACTTTGGGAGTGGGTGCTGAAACCTTAGTGGGAATTTGTGTCGAGCGTTCTTTAAAAATGGTGATTGGTTTGTTGGGTATTTTGAAGGCGGGTGGTGCTTATGT
>LUTY01001740.1 GCA_001640045.1 Candidatus Thiomargarita nelsonii
TTTTCCTGATTTCACTGAGCGATGGGCATGGCTCAAAAAGGTCGAAGAACAAGCCCCACATACTTTCACTAGCCGTGATGAAACCGATGAGGATAACAAAGATATTTTAAAACGGTTGGCGGCGATAACAGAGGGTTTGCATTGGCGTGATCTGCACACGCTGGCAGAAATAAACGCTTATGCTCATAAAAAGGCACCTATCGCAAGCGTGCGTCAATTTAAATTTGGTCAAGCGCGGGATTATTGGAGTGAGATACTCAAGCGTCAAGGTGATGATAGTCTTGCCAAGGCTAAAAACAGTTTTATCAATGGCAATGATCCCATTTTAGGACAAAATGAAGCGGTTGATAAAGCCTTAAAAATCGTGGCAAAGGCTTGTTTCAATTTTGGAGCCATTGTTGCGCCTGCTTATAATCGTCCTAAAGGCATCCTTTTTTTAGTTGGACCAACTGGTGTCGGTAAAACCATGCTTGCCAAGAAACTGGCTAAGTTAATTTTTGGAGATGAATCCAGTTGTACGGTTTTTGATATGAGCGAATATTCTCAACCACACGCCGAAGCGCGATTAATTGGGGCACCACCCGGTTATGTCGGTTATGATGCCGGCGGGCAGCTTACGATGGCATTACAACAACGTCCTTTTAGTGTCATTGTGTTTGATGAAATAGATAAAGCGCATCCTTCTATTTTAAC
>LUTY01001741.1 GCA_001640045.1 Candidatus Thiomargarita nelsonii
AAGATGCTCCCGATCCGCCTCGAAGGGGGAGCGACCTTTGAGGATTCTGCGTATGCTTGTAGTACCGGTATCAAGGAGGGGCAAAGCAAAAATCCAGAGTGCCGTCACCGGTGTCATGCTACGGTGTTCACCTTGAGAGAAGATAATCAAAAACCACACGACGATAAAACCTAGAAACATGCTGCCAGCATCTCCCATAAAGACTTTTGCCTTTGGCTGTCCAGGATAGCGCAAATTAAATCTCAAAAAAGCCAGTAGGGTGGCTATTAATAACAATAAGACAATAAAGAGTTCCTCTATTCCCCCCATCCAAGAGATAAAAGCTAAGCTGGAGAGCGTAACCAGTGTTAATCCACCCGCTAAACCGTCTATACCATCGACCATATTGATGGCATTAATTGCCATAATAACCGCCAAAATTGTTAGGGGCCATCCAAAAAAGAGGCCTAATTCAAGATCTCCTGAAGTCCAGCCAATCGTGCCCAAGTTGTGAAGTACCGCACCATCTTCTACAATTATCATGAGTGCGACTAACATTTGTGCCAAAAACCGTGTGCCAGGGGGTAAATCCTGAAAATCATCGAGAACGCCTACGATCATTAAAATGGCAGAGCCGGCAATTAGACTTCGTAGTCCTGACAGCGATTGCTCTAAAAACAATAGAGCTAACATAAAACCACAGAACATCGCAAG
>LUTY01001752.1 GCA_001640045.1 Candidatus Thiomargarita nelsonii
CTACGCTTGCTGAGTTTAACACCGGATAGTCACTATGAACATCAGAGAAGCAACAGAAAAAGATTTCGATGCAATATGGCCTATTTTTCACGAGATTGTTTCTGGTGGTGAGACTTATGCCTACCCACAAGACACCACAAGAAATGAAGCGTTAAAAATTTGGCTTCAAGGGCCGCGTAAAACCTATGTATTTGAGGATGATAACAAAATTCTTGGCACTTATTATATAAAAACGAATCAATCTGGCCCCGGCAGCCATGTTTGTAACTGTGGTTATATGGTGTCATCTAAAGCCAGAGGCAAAGGTTTGGCTACAGCGATGTGTGAGCACTCACAAAAAGTTGCGCTTGAATTAGGCTATAAAGCGATGCCGTTTAATTTTGTGGCCGCCAGTAACGAGGGGGCGAGCAGATTATGGAATAAACTCGGTTTTGAAACAGTAGGCCGTCTTCCCAAAGCATTTAACCATCCTACTAAAGGGTATGTTGATGCATTAGTAATGTATAAATGGCTTCAAACATAACAAGCCAGTGTAGCGGATTACCAAAAGCTACGCTCCAAGTCACATCGCTTTTGGTAAACGCTGATTTTTTCGTTAGCAATAGACCATTATTCTAGAAATAAAATGATTATACGAGAAGCTTTGCATTCGGATTTGGATAATGTGTTGTCTGTAGAGCGTGCCGCATTTGGTTCAGAGGAAGAGGCAAATCTTGTTCGCGAACTTCTTGGGGACACTAGCGCAAAACCTATTGTTTCATTGCTTGCTTTCCAAGAGAATCGAGCGGTGGCCGGCCACGGTTTCTTGTAAAACCTTTATAAGCCAAGACGGTAGCTCAGGATGTAAGTTGTAAAAAATCCAGAGACCTTCACGTCGATCTTGCAGTATCTTGGTGGCTTTCAAGGTGGCTAAGTGTCGAGAAATTTTAGGTTGCGCCAAGTTGAGCGCATAACTCAATTCACACACACATAGCTCACCTTGTTGTTGTATCAATACAACACAACGTAAGCGAGTTTCATCAGCTAAAGCACGAAAAAAGTTTTCTGGATACATATTTATATACGCATTAATGTATGTTATGACTAATAGTTTCTGGCGTGTCAAGACAATTGTCACCTTAGCCCCGGCTCCAGAAGAAAGACGGTGAATGCCCACAATTAAAAGTGATTCGTATTGATGGCTCCCTGTTCTTTGGTGCTGTGAGTTATACCTCAACCACATTACACCGAATGAAGGAAAAAGACCCGACATTAACCCATTTGTTAATCGTGGCTAAACCAATCAATTTTATTGACGTTGCCGGGGCAGAAATGTTAGTCCAAGAAGCTAAATATTGGTTGGAAAGCGCAAGGCAGTGGCTTGTATTTGTGTGGACTCATTTTCAAACGTTTCAATCGTATGAATGAAATAAAAAAAATTTATATTACGACTTCTTGGGGACTACCCTACTTTGGATTAAGGATGATTTATTCAATGAGGCTTTAATAAACATAACATGAAATGAACAAAATAGTTATTGCCTTTGATCGGGGCTTTGTATAGTAATCCTAAATCTATGATTGATGCGATTGCTCAGCCCACTTGAGCCAAAAACTTGCATTAGTTTTTACTAATATATTAGAATACCCCAGTGATCAAAGCAGTTATTTAATCTTGAAGTGGCTCACATAAGGCATCCTATGTGGCTATCACATATATTTTAAATATAATATAAATCAATTATTTATAACCTTAAAAGGTTTAGTATAATGAAAATGAGGCAGATATAAAGCATGCAGAAATTTCAACGTTTTTTACCTTTTTTAAGATGGTTCCCTATGACTGGGGATATCATAAGAGCGGATTTAATTGCCGGTATTACGGTGGCCTTAGTGTTAATTCCGCAATCAATGGCTTATGCACAATTGGCGGGGTTACCCGCTTACTATGGTTTATATGCAGCTTTCCTGCCAGTTATGATAGCAGCATTATGGGGTTCTTCCAGTCAGTTGGGTACTGGACCAGTTGCTGTTGTTTCTTTATTAACAGCCACAGCCGTGGCTCAGTTTGCTGAAATTGGCAGTCCAGAGTTTATTAGTTTGGCAATCATGCTCGCTTTCTTGGTGGGCGCATTCCAATTACTATTGGGCGTTTTTAGGCTGGGCGTGATTGTCAATTTTCTTTCTCATCCGGTCATTGTTGGGTTTACCAATGCGGCGGCATTGATTATCGCCTTTTCTCAATTAAGTAAGATTTTTGGGGTTTCCATGCCCCGTAGTGAACATTTCTTAGTGGATGTTTGGGGTGTGATTATGCAAGTTGGCAGTACCCATATTCCAACCCTTTTATTTGGGGTAAGTGCTTTTGCCATCATGTGGTTTTTGAAAAAGAAATATCCAAAAGTCCCAGGTGTCTTAATTGCGGTTGCTGCTACCATCTTGGTAAGCTGGTTAATTGGTTTTCAAGAAAAGGGTGGAGCAATTGTAGGCGAAATTCCTGAAGGTTTGCCTTCATTTGCCATACCGACTTTTAATATGACGATTTTTTGGGAAATGGTCGTCAGTGCTATGGTGATTTCATTAATTGGTTTTATGGAAGCCATTTCAATTGCCAAAGCAATGGCGGCCAAAACCAAAGAACGTATTGATCCCAATCAAGAATTAATTGGTCAGGGGCTTGCTAATATCGCGGGCAGTATGACCCAAGCTTATCCTGCCAGTGGCTCCTTCTCCCGTTCAGCAGTCAACCTGAATGCGGGTGCCAGAACCGGTATGTCTTCTGTTTATACCGCCGTGATAGTGATGATTACTTTGCTGTTTTTAACCCCTTTGCTTTATCATTTGCCAAAGGCTGTTTTGGCTGCGGTGATTATGATGGCCGTCTTTGGGCTGATTAACTTTAAAGCGGTTAAACATGCTTGGCATATTTCCAAACATGATGGCATTGCCGCGATAGTGACTTTTGTAGCAACACTTGGTTTTGCGCCTCATCTGGAAAGAGGGATTCTGATTGGTGCGGGTTTGGCTATTGTCTTATATCTTTACCGCTCAATGAGACCTCGTGTGGCCATTTTAGGGCGTTATAAAGATGGTACTTTGCGGGATGTTCAAGTCCA
>LUTY01001743.1 GCA_001640045.1 Candidatus Thiomargarita nelsonii
ATTGCAGAGCATGGCTGGAATAAAGTTGTCGCCTTTCAAACCCGCAACCCCATGCACCGTGCCCATGAAGAATTGTGCAGAATGGCGCACGAGGCACTCGGAACAGATGGTATCCTGATTCACATGTTGCTTGGCAAATTGAAGCCAGGTGATATTCCTGCACCAGTGCGCGATGCCGCTATCCGTAAAATGGTAGAAGTCTATTTCCCACCCAACACAGTTATGATTACCGGTTACGGCTTCGACATGCTCTACGCGGGACCGCGTGAAGCTGTGTTACATGCCACATTCCGTCAAAATGCCGGTTGCACTCACTTTATTATTGGCCGCGATCATGCTGGTGTGGGTGACTACTATGGTAAATTTGATGCTCAGACGATTTTTGATGAGGAAGTGCCAGAGGGGGCGCTTGATATCGAAATTTTCCGTGCTGATCATACCGCCTATTCTAAGAAATTGAACAAGGTGGTGATGATGCGTGATGTGCCAGATCATACCAAGGAAGATTTTATTCTTCTCTCTGGTACTAAGGTGCGTGGTATGTTGGCTGAGGGTAAGGATTTGCCGCCAGAATTCTCTCGTCCAGAAGTGGCGAAGATTTTGATGGGGTATTATCAGGAGCAAGCGGCTAAAAAATAGGCTAGGATTTTTTAACTACTCAGCCTCTCGTTCCCACGCTCTGCGTGGGAATGC
>LUTY01001744.1 GCA_001640045.1 Candidatus Thiomargarita nelsonii
TCAGAAGAGCCTTTGAATAAATCCCGTAATTCATCGACAACGATTGGCCAAAAAATTCGGATATTTTCATACTTATTATCGATTTGCTCGATATATAACTCAAGATTATCGATAGCCTCGTGCTGTTCTTTTTCTTCCTGCTGATGGAGTTGCCGTTTAATTTGCCTATCAATGTTATGACAATAAAGATGGCTGCAATACCAAGCACAATCATTATTATACCGGTAACTATCTCTGGAAGAGAAGCAAGTACCGTATTTTCAATAAATTTAACCGGTGGCTTTACCAGAGGTTTGATAAAATTAAATCCCTTGATTGACATGGCATCACCACCGACCATGAATTCAGAGAGGTAGGCACCGATTTTCTCCAGAAATCCAAAGGCTATTTCGAGTGGCAGAAAAATGACAACACTAATCAAGTTAAAAAAGTCGTGAATAGTTGCGGCCGCAAATGCCCGCCTAAATTCATCGCTTTTTTTAACATAACCAAGACTGACAATCGTATTGGTTATTGTGGTACCAATGTTTTACCATAGGTATCGCGATTGAAACAGGCAGACCACCTGCCACTAAGCAACAATGATAGCTGTCACAGTACTTGATGACTGAATCAGCGCCGTCGCTACTGTACCAATAAGGAACGTGCATGTAATAAAGTTTGCAACTAAACCTGCCAGGTTTTGAAAACCT
>LUTY01001745.1 GCA_001640045.1 Candidatus Thiomargarita nelsonii
CCCTAAAAAAGGCTTCACTTAAACCACGCGCAGGATTCATCACCACCTTGGCATCATTACGCATAAAAACGCTGGCTTCAAATTCAATGACATTCATTTTATTGCCCGTTTTTTGATGTAAAAAGAGTAAAGGTTTAGTTACATCATAAGAAATTCGTTCTGGTCCTAATTGCTGATTAAAAATCTCTTTGCTTTGCTTCATAAAGGCGATCACCTGTTCAGTGGCAGTCGGTATCATGTTTTCTTGTTGTAAACCAAGTCTTTTTGCCATCTCTTTTTTTTCTGTCAACATTTTGCTAGTCTCATTGCCGGTTAGTATCACAAATGTACCCAATGGCTTAACAAGATGATAAGGATATGGGGTAAAAGAAATCGCCTCGAAACCGATTGAGACTACAATTTCTTGCGCCAACGGCTGAACGCCAAAGGGTCCGGCAAAAAAGCTAGCCGGTACAAAAACCAAAGCATCTATTCCCATATTTAACATATCGTCACTGGTAATATTTCGTCCCAAGCCGCCATTTTGTAAACTATCACGGAAAACGGAGCCTGCCACCGGTTGAGGAATGGGTTTTGGTGGCACCACGGGCTCCGTTTCCAACAAATATTCATAAGCCCGTAATTTCTGTGTTTCAGGATTCACCTTGCGTAAAGCCGCCATATATTGCAAAGCTTTCTGCTTGTGTCCACGA
>LUTY01001746.1 GCA_001640045.1 Candidatus Thiomargarita nelsonii
GTGGCACAGATGACATGTATAATTTAGTCGTCTGTTGTAAATATGCCAATCATGCCTTTGCAGATTACTCACCAAAACATAAAATGGCAGTGATTAAACAATTGTGCTGTTTTCCATCAGCCTGTAAAAAAATATTTCCCAGAGAAGAAACAATCAAGCCGCCTGAAAATACGGAAAACGCTCAAGTGGCTGAACTTGAGAAACAGATACAGAGTACCAATACTCAAGTGACTGAACTTGATAAAAAAATGCAGAGTAGCAACACAAAGACTCAACCTGATATTTCAGTCGCGTATCGATTACTGTGTCAAGCCATAAAATCATTAGAAGACAATGGTGAAGAAGCCACCAATAGTACTGTCAAGAAAAAAATGTTGGTTTTGAATCCGTCATTCAGTGAATCTGATTATGGATTTAAGCAATTTAATAAATTCTTGCTTCATGCCCTGCAAGAGGATATTGTTACTCTTCAACATCATAAAAGCAATGGTAATTACATTGTTTCTTGTGTCAAAGGGGCGGGATAAGTAAAATAGCCTTGGGATCAAAAAATGGCCATAAAAAAATCCTATTTCTTGAAGAAATAGGATTTTTACAATAAGATTTCTCCTTTCGTCGAAATGACAAAAAAGTAATAAAAAACTTACAAACGAATTTATATTGTCTATACTATAAATAAGTGCAAGGCATAC
>LUTY01001747.1 GCA_001640045.1 Candidatus Thiomargarita nelsonii
CCTGCACATTGAGCCCCAATATCGTAAAATCCCGATAGACACATCAGCCAGTATTTTGACGGCTGGATTGCTCGGTGAGCAATATATTGGTTTAGAAGCGGGCGCGGAAGACGAATATTTGGAGAATAACAGTCAATTAGACCCAGGAATCGCGCAATCAGCCGTGATTTTGGAACAATTAATTGGACGGTTATTGTATAGTATGGCAAACAATAGCACAACCGCAGAGTGACTATTTGCCTATTCTCGTATCGACTCAACTTAACCTAAGAGGAAAACCTTAATGAGACAATTAAATCGATTAGCGTTGATTGCCCTGTTGATGGTAGCAATGCTTAACGTCTGGGCGGCGGATTATAGTCAGGCAAAAGCCTTGATCGAGGACTCCATCAATGAAGCGTTGGAGACCTTCAAAGCCGATCCCAGTCAAACCTATAAGTTGGTTGATAAGATAGTATTACCCCTTTTTGATTTTGTTAAGATGTCGAAACTGGTACTGGGGAGAAATTGGCGAAAGGCTACCCGTGAACAAAAGAAACGCTTTGTCATAGAATTTCGGGCTTTGTTAGTACGCACTTACACAACCGCTTTGGTCAAAAGGGCGAAAACCGATATTAAGGTATCGATATCCTACGAGCAACCTGTGAATGCGGGCAGAAGAAGTTGCCCCGATTGCATCATCCTGAAAACC
>LUTY01001748.1 GCA_001640045.1 Candidatus Thiomargarita nelsonii
TCAATCCGTGTTTCCAAGCCACAAGGTTCGTATTATCTACCTTTGGACGAGCAAACACCAGCCGTCTGCTTTTCCGGCGGTATTGGGATGACACCGGCATTGTCCATGGTACGCACATTACATCAAATGGATACTGAGCGTGTGCTGTACATTGATTACTCCGCCCAAACCCGTGAACATTTTGCCTATATCAATGAATTGAGTGATATTTCAAAACAGCGGGAAAATATCCATGTCAATTTGCGGGCAGCCAATGAACAGGGCTTTATCCAGCCAGAGGATGTCAAACAGACCGTTCAACAATACCCTGATGCCAGCTTTTATATTTGTGGTCCCAAACCCTTTGAACAAGCAATACACTCCCATTTAGAAACCGCAGAAGTGCCGAATGAAAAGATCAAAATTGAACACTTTGCCCCCGCCGGCGGCACTGCCGCCGCAATGCCTAAACTAGAGGGGGCTAAAACTTTATTGTTTGGCAGCTTATTCACTTTTATATTAGTCATGTTATTTGTGACATTGGGTCCAATTCCCTATTCGTCCAGCGTACAAACCGGCTGGCAAATAGACACGCTTTGGACTGACAATATTTGGAAACAAGTCACGGGCTACACCATACTTGCGCTCACCGTCATTGGCATGACCATGTCCTTCCGCAAGCGTTTGCGAAGTTTTCGCACCGGTAATTTTG
>LUTY01001749.1 GCA_001640045.1 Candidatus Thiomargarita nelsonii
AGCCTTGTCTTGATCAGAAAAATCATGGTAATCCAGTTTAATCTGAACTTCTTCGGCAAACGTCTGAGTGGGCAGACTTTCTCCTTGGTGGAGAATAATGCGTAGTGCGTCATTTTCCTGAATAACTTGATTGAGGGCCTTTTCAAAAAGGGCGGGATCAATCGGTCCGTCTATCCGTAAATAGCCACCGATATTGTACAGTGGGACCTTGGGATGCAGAATTTGGTCAAACCAGATATCCTCTTGAGGAGACGAGAGGGGGTAATGATGGGTATTCATATTGAACTCCTTTTATAAAAAATAAATTTTATGGTATTTTGTCTGTCTGAATCAGAATTTTCAGAATTAAATAATTTTCAGAATAAATCTTAGAGCCTGTTTTAAAAGTGCCACATTTTACATAAAATTAATGTATGTAAAGATTAAATCGGTATAATGTCTATTATAGGACTTACGCATTGACAAACAAACTAGAATATGTTAAAAATAGCAATCTTGATTGATTAATCAATCATATCAAATAGTTACTCATAATTGACTGAGTGTAAAATGGTGGTGTTCCAATATTACAAACAAACCTTTTGTGAATGTGTCAAAAAAACTTGACATTCCGTATTTTATTATGTTATATAAAGCTCATTCATTGAGTCCTCTTGGATGAACGCTCGGATCACATCGTTGAATAAGTTT
>LUTY01001750.1 GCA_001640045.1 Candidatus Thiomargarita nelsonii
TAACCGACTCTCTTCCTCGGCTTTCATAAGCCTCAAGAATGACAAATATAGAATCCTTATAAGGTTCGCGAATCTTTTCGCAAAACTCATTTAACCAATTAACGTGAGCCTCGGTATCGAAATCAGTTGGTTTTTTCTTTCCCACAAAATGACGAATCATATCTTCAACTTGAGTAACCATTCCATCGACAAAATCAAGCCGGATACCAGCTATTCCTAATAATTTGATGTAACGCTCGAGCAGGTAAATCATAATACTGCGAATCTGGGAATCGTGAATATTAGGCCTGATTGTCCCGTAATCTCTGAATTGGTTTGGATACTCATGGTACTCGGCATCATAGTAAGCTGCTTCCAGCTTTCCTTCTTTTTTCAGCTTAACATTTTCCAAACCGAACTGAGAAAATGGTTCAAATCGTTCAAAATGAAAACCTATCCAATCCAGAATGACCACAATATCATTTTCCTGAAGATAACTCACAAATCTCCGCCGTTCATCCCAACTACCTAGTAAAGGGTCAATATCCCCAATGCTCCTCACTAAATAGGTGTACGAAAAATCGAAATGGATAGGATCAAGTCCCGATGACTGCCAATTGGTCATAATGGCGTTATAGCCCTGATCCTTGATATAATTGATCAGTTCTTCTTTTTCCTCCAATAGTCTCGCAACAATGCTTTTGTCGTGAA
>LUTY01001751.1 GCA_001640045.1 Candidatus Thiomargarita nelsonii
AAAAACCCAAGGGTAAAAGGGCCAAAATCCAAGGGTTAGGGGAGCCTGGCGAGCCGGAAACCGACGCCCCTGAAGCGCACAGTCGGCAGCCCCCCGCCGCGGTTCGCCGTCCGCGTCCACCAAGCGTCGTAGTTCCAGGAGCCGCCGCGCAGGACGAAATGGCTTTTATTTTCGCCACCCTTTTTTATTTTGGCCTGTTTTTTGCCTTTATTTTCTTGGCCGTTGTATCTCTTTTCATACTCAGAGCATGTCCATTCCCAGACATTGCCTACGGTGTCATATATACCGAAACCATTCGGCTTAAAACGACCTACAGGGGCCGTTTTAGCATAACCATCTGTGCATTTGTGATGTGTCCACCAAAAATCGTGTTCTTTTTTTGAGGTGTTGTCGTGAACATTCGCATAACCACACGCATCTTGATTTCCAGTAAGCCTTCATCCCAGCCATCCGCTCGGAAAACGATGGGATAAAATTTATCTTTATCCCCATCGACAGAAAATGTCTCCACTTTCCATATTTTAAATATAGGCAAAAAGGCATAGACATCATCCTTGTCAAACAAATCCGTTATAGAAGCCATGACAGGCATGATAGTTTTTGGAACAACGTCCAACCATGCCAACTGATTAAACTAAACGTCCCCCTTTGATAGCCGATAAACTTTTGCGGATTTGGTTTATGGCGTGG
>LUTY01001762.1 GCA_001640045.1 Candidatus Thiomargarita nelsonii
CGGGTGGAGTCTTTGTTTGAAGAGTCTGAAGGTAATGGAACTGCTAATCGAATGTTAAGGCCAATTTCAATTTGGTTATTTTCATCAATATTTATATTTTCTATATGAACTTTAGCATCTACAGGAATAGGATTACTTAATTGAGATTGAGTCGCGGCTTGCTGACATTTATAGCCAGCCTCCTCAAGCCATTCACAGATATTTCGCCAATTTTCTACTTTTTCATTATCTCTATCTACAAGCGTTTTAACGTATTGATATAAAGTTTTACACAAGTCAACTTCAACCCCCCTAGCACTTTTTTTGCGCTTTTCAGCTATCTCAGCGGGACTATAACCACACAATAAGCCGCGCAGATGTAATTTTTCAATTGGCGTGAGATTTTTTCCTTTAGTTGATGCCAAATCTTTGTACAGATTTTCTAAATCCCACTGATTTTCAGCTTGGACAAACAGTTGATCAGTTTGTTTCATCATTGTTGCTCTCTCAAAAAATTAATAAATCCTAATAAGCCTAACGTTATTTATAACCTGTGTTAGTTGTTTTTAAGACACATTTTATCTTATGATGTGCCCGCCGTTTCGGAGGTTGGGAGACACTCTCAAAAATTTCCTAACTATCCTAACATAATTTATAATGTTTGTTAGTTGTTTTCACTAATTTAAATTATGAGGTGTTCACAGTTAGGCCCCTCATTGTTGGGATGCTCTCTCAAGCCCCTGTTAATTATTATAGCATAATTTATAATATTTATTAGTGGTTTTTGGATTTTTGCGTAAACAGGCCGCCTGTCTCAGATAGAGACGTAAATGATTATTTAAATGGAAAGACTCGTATTAGACAAGTCCATAATGATCGTTTGAGACATGACGGGAATAAATGAGGAACAAAAATGACGACTATCGCTTCAGGGAAAAAAACAACCGGGATGGTAAAATTATTACATTCATTAAACAACAAGTTACAACATATGGAAACTCAGGTACGTGACAAAATTGATTGTGTTCTTACGATTGATGGACATGTGTCTTATGAAGATGGACTAGGAACGTTGACATCATTTCAATCTGTTTTATACAGATTATTAGTAGAGGAAGAAAATAATCAAGCTATTTTTTCATCTGATTATATAGATGATGTTCAAAGATACCAAAATTTTCTCTTTGGTATAAAAGCGTATGGCAGAATCATTCTTGAAACTTTATCTGATCCTATTGAAAATAGGAAAGATGAGTGGGGAAAAAATGATGTTTTATTTGGATATATTGGAATTCCCAGAATGATTTATGACAAGTCTCTCTATAAAACCGAACAGATTGTTAAACAACAAAGGGAGAGACAAGAGTTCGCTTGTGCTTACCTACGTGACATGACATCTCAAAAACTCAATGAAATTATTGAATACATTGAACACATTCACCGATGCATGGCTCCCGTTACCTATTATGTAGATGAGTTTACTTATTCAAACTTCTACAATGTGGGCAAGAATAGTGGTAAGTACGACTATTGTCTTATGGAAACACTTGCTAGACTTAAAAAAACTGACTTCCAATCTTGGATTAAGCAAGAAGTGGAACTTATATTTTCTTTGTATTTTCTCTTACAGTCAGGGCCCCAAATAAGGGGAGAAGAATTCAATAATCAACAGATTAACCCAGTTATACTTGAACGCTTTTTTGATAAAAAATGGGCTTATTACTTGAAAAAACAACATAATTTAGATAGTAAAACACTCAATGATAAATATCAAACGAGTCGTTTGCCGGAAAAAGCCGAATTTATAAAATTTATACGTGCTCAGCTAGAAAAAGAGTACAGATTTTATAGAAGCATCAACGGTATTAATCTAAAGAAGCGAGAGTTAATGTTCTTAAAGAGTGAATTAGCTCTTGGGCTGGATTATTTTCCTAAGGATATTGGAAAGTACCTTGTAAAACAATATGGGATAAAGGTACAATCTTTTTCAGATGTGTATGATTTATTTAGGCATATTGTTGACATTAGCCTTGATGAAAAGTGGCATGAAAAGAAGGGGTTTGAAATATGGAATAATCCGCTAGAAGAACTCATTCATGTTATTATCTCATCATCTATTAAGTGTACGAATTCTGATTTTGGAATGACTCGCAATTTGCGGCGTTTATCACACATGATTTGGGCGCACAAGTCAAATGCCATTGAAGAAGCTTGTTCGTGGCCTCAAACTGACTATTTTTGCTACGTCATTCCAGATGAAAAAATTTGTATGTCGATAGAAAAAGACAAGCTATTGTCTATCTTAAGAGCTATTTCGGCGCGAATGCAATTCAATAGTTGGCACTATCTACCCGGTAATTTTACTATAAGCGAGGTTCCATCTAAACGAGATTACTATTTTCCCCCTAAAATGGCAGACATAGCAGAATGGTCCGACCAGCATCACCCCGGTCATATATATACTTCAGTACGTTACAGTATTCGTTCACCTGCACAGGTGACTATTGATGGAAAAGATTATTTTGCCTTTTTTGACTTAAGGCTGATGCGAACACCGGGGAAACCACCATATACTATGCGAGAGTTTAGGGTTGCACTGGCCTATACACGATACCTTCAAATGCTGTATCAGGCGATTGTAAATCGTTTGTTAGAAACACAAGAGGAATTTGAATTCACGTTTGGAAGTAAGAAATGGTACAATAAACATTGTGTTTGTTCAATTGTTTTCAACAACTAACTAATAAGAGGCAGTATATGCCTAATGATATCTTTAATCACCCAAAAATATTTCCATCTAATGAAGATGGAATTCGTAGAGCGGTTAACATCGTTAATAATGGAGGTGTAGTCATTCTTCCAGCGGATACCGTTTATGGTTTTTTCTGTAGTGCAGTAAGAAGAGAAGCTGTTGAAAGAGTTTATCAAAGTAAACAGCGTGAAAAGAGAAAACCATTCGTTATATACACCAACAAAGATAAGGTGAGTGAAGTAGTAGAGCTTAATGAAATTGCTCAACACTTAATTAATGAACTTTGGCCAAAGGCTCTTTCTCTGATTTTGCACAAGAAAGCTATTATTGCAGACTGGTTTACCCAAAATAACCCAACTGTTGC
>LUTY01001753.1 GCA_001640045.1 Candidatus Thiomargarita nelsonii
CAGAACTTTTACGAAATCTCTTAAAAGTCGGGTAAGTATTTGCAAAACTTTGCCTGTACTCAAGCCTTGCATAAGTATTAATAAACTCTGACAACGCCAGAGCGTCTATAAATAAGTGACTCTGAGCGTTGCGTATTTTTTGTAAGGCATGGGCATAAGTTGACGAAATTGCGACATCTTGCTGGCTTAACAAAGGGCCGTAAATATAAATCCAGATATTCGCATCAAAAAACAACCGATCATCGTCGCTAAAAGTATAAGTGCGGATGTCTTGTTTACGCATCAAAGTCTCCCAATACTTCCCGACTGGCTTGCTCAAATGGAACGGGGTTCTTAAAATACTCCTTAGCCCGCTCAACAACCCGCTTCAGCAAGGCTAAATCGTCCTGATTAGCCTTTGTGACTCTTAACTTGGCTTTGAGTTCTTCTTCAGAAAATTCACCATACAGTTGACCAATGGCTGAATTGAGGAATCTGGAAGTTAAATCTTCAATACCCTCTAAAAAAATTGTTACCGACTTTTCTGCACGTAAGGCTTCCGCAATCACCTGAAAAACTTTTTCACCGTCTTCAGGATTGATACAACTAGGACTCCCTACAATGTCGGTAATCTTGACTTCTAGTGTTGACATTCGAGCTTACTCCATATTTTAAAATATCTCATTGGGATTAATGTCAGATTTTAAACG
>LUTY01001754.1 GCA_001640045.1 Candidatus Thiomargarita nelsonii
AAATATGCCCATCAACCTTTTTGCATATCAGTACACAAAAAAAAGCCTCGCGTTGCCAGTTTGTTTGACCCACATTTTTAACAGGAGAATAGAAAATGGCTAATTTCGATCAAGAGTTGGATGCCTCTGGCTTAAACTGCCCTCTGCCCATTTTGCGGGCGAAAAAAATGCTCAAAGAGATGGATAGTGAGCAAATTCTGCGCGTCATTGCAACTGATCCCGGTTCTGTCAAGGATTTCGATGCATTTGCTAAACAGACTGGCAACGAATTGCTGGAATCGTCAGAAGAAGGTGGCAAGTACGTCTTTTTCATCAAGAAAAAATAATCCACTGAACTCAAGGAGACATTGTTATGTCTGATGAAAAAAAACTGGCGATTATCGCAACCAAGGGCAGCCTTGATTGGGCTTATCCACCTTTTATTCTTGCCTCAACCGCTGCCGCCTTGGGTTATGATACGGAAATCTTTTTCACTTTCTATGGTTTAGTCTTGCTGAAGAAAAAGCTCAATTTGCAAGTGACATCGCTAGGCAATCCTGCTATGCCTATGCCTATGCCCGTCCCTGTTATTATGCAATCTATGCCCGGCATGCAAAGCATGATGTCGAGCATGATGAAAAAGAAGATGAAGAGCAAGGGTGTCGCTAGCGTCGAGGTATTGCGCGACTCATGCATAGAAGCCGAGGTC
>LUTY01001755.1 GCA_001640045.1 Candidatus Thiomargarita nelsonii
GAGTTTCCCAAGATTTCAGTACAGGAAAAGTCCCGTTCAGATAATCTGGAGCGTCGGCATTGATGTTATCAAAAAAGCAGAGATTGTTTGTATCTTTATTCCAGCTCAATACTGTAAGCAATTCCTTTGCCAAACCCTTTGCACCAATAATAACCATTGTTTACATACTAAAATTGTAATTAATCGACAACATTTTCCACTTATTCTCTTCCTATAGACTTTCAGAAAAATAAATTCCGATAAACCAAGTTTTTGCCAAAAACTTGGTTTCTTTTTTTTGAAATTAAATAAAATATTTATCTGAAAAACTATATATACGGAATGATTTCAGTGCTATCAGACTATTAACAGCGAATCACAGATCAATAATGAAATACAGATCATGGTTCTACTATGAAACAATCAGATACAGAAAGCTGCGATTAGAAGATAAGGTATTTCTCAACAGAATTCCTCAGACGGTTCGTCTTATATATTGTTGATTCAACCAGGTTAATGTATTTCTCATTCAGACACTAATTATATACAATTTTCATATTTGCAACATTATCAGCTAAAAACCTTAGACCTTTAGCAGTGGGAATTTGAAATAGTGTTTTACACCAGTTGTCATTTCCTTCAATCAAACATGGCCCCTTATTTGTTATCGCCACATCCCATCCTATACTTTTTACATTAGGAATAATCT
>LUTY01001756.1 GCA_001640045.1 Candidatus Thiomargarita nelsonii
ATGAAACGAGGGCACTGCTTGAGGGATTAGGTACTTCGGCAGAGAAAGTGGCAAAATTAACGGATACGATCACGGTATCCAATCAGGGTATTGAAGTGGCTTCAATTAAAACCACTGAGCCTATTCAAATCCAGCACAAAACTTTTAAAGTCGGTGGCTATTTTGAGAAATTTTATGCCGTCGTGTTCTCAGATGACGGATGGAGTGAAGGGGCGTTAGAATTGGAAATTTTTCGTCCTGATGTCCATACTGACTCAAAGGCTAGGGGTGCTCTTTTGAGTCAATTTACTTTTCATTCAAGTGCCTGGGGAAATGGTGCCGATTTTCAATATGCCGAGATTCACCAGTCGCAAAATAAATTTATTGCCGGTTATCAGAACCATTACCACTCAACCAGATTGGTTATTTGGCTAAGAGGTGGGGGAACAACCTATCATTGGCGCTCTAATCATCCGGCTACTTTGTTGGATTTTGAGGCAAAATCAAAAGTCGTTGTTCATCTTTCTCCCGATCATCCAAATTATGAAAATGCCAAATTGCTGGTAGAAGTCAAAACCGAAATTGCGCCCAGTTTAAACAAATGGCATGTTTACCCTTGGATAGAGTCCTTTTTTAAATAATAGTACAACTGCGACGATTCAAATGCTGACATTTTTTTGAAACGCACGTTTTGAGCCCAATTTGTCCC
>LUTY01001757.1 GCA_001640045.1 Candidatus Thiomargarita nelsonii
CATTATTTGACTGGTTACCGCCAATCCGGCAACCAGTAGGATAAAACAGACAAGTCACAGATAGAAGGTTTGGCGAGAGCCATTGAAAAATCTTCTGTAGTGCCTCAAAATAGCAGAGTCACACTTTCCATAGTGCAATTCTCAAGCGGTGTTCGCGTTGAGGTTAGCCCCACACTCATAGATAGTCAAGCGACTGCTAATGCTGTAGCGGTTCAGGTTCGTGCTATAAGGCAGCTAAGTGGTGGCACTAATATTCCGGCAGCCATTGATGCTTGTACTCAACAATTTAGATTCACAACAGACAAACAAGTCATTGATGTTTCTACAGATGGTCAGAGTTCAGGATCTTCGTCAGCATCAAACAGAGCGATAGCAGCCGGTGTGGATGTTATCAATGCTTTGGGTGTAGGAAGCGGTATAAATGTTGGTGAATTGCGGTCCCTGGTCAGACCTCAACCCGCTTCTGAGTTTCCAAAAAAAGGCTTTGTCCATATAGCCCCTAGTTTTAACGAGTATGCTAAGGCTATTAAATCAAAGATAGCCGCTGAAACGGGACAACTGCTCGCAATTGAATGTACGCAACTTCCTCAAGTCGAGTGTAAAGGTTTGGTGGAACTTTATTATCGTACAAAGGGGTATTACTGGAAAGAAGGTTGGAGTGCAGACCAAACACATTGCGATTGGAAGG
>LUTY01001758.1 GCA_001640045.1 Candidatus Thiomargarita nelsonii
ATTAGAGCCAATCTCATTGTCCCACCCATAAATCGTTTCTGTCCCTGCGCGTGCGGCATATTCCCATTGGGCTTCTGTGGGTAAACGATAATGTCGTCCAGTTTGCTCACTCAACCATTCCGCATAAAGCGTTGCCTCTTGCCAAGAAACCCAAATCACTGGGCGATTATCTCGTCCCTCGCCAATTTGATCTCAGTCGTTTTCTTAGAGCAAAACTGACTACAGGGATATATAATTTAATTAGGGATAAAAAATCCCTTCTTATATTTTAATTATCTAATCCTTATGCTTGTTTTCCTTAAGGAGGGCTCTGTGACTTTTAAAAAAATATTTGGCCTTCTGCTGAGTCTTATGATCTCCGCCAGTTATGCTGAGAATCGTGCCTTGTTAGTCGGTATTGATGATTACTGGTATATCAATCCGCTCAATGGTAGTAAACAAGATGTCAAAGATATGGCACAATTTATTCAATCTGAATGGGGTTATAAACCCGCACAAATTCGTCAATTGACCGATGATCAAGCCACTCGGGCAGGTATTTTGAAGGCTTTTGATGAGTGGCTTATTAAAGGCAGCAAACCCGGTGATAAGGTATTGTTCCATTATAGTGGACATGGTACTTACATTAAGGATGATAGTCGCTATGAGGAAAGTGATGGCTATGATGAAGCCTTGTGTCCAGTTGATG
>LUTY01001759.1 GCA_001640045.1 Candidatus Thiomargarita nelsonii
GCACAACATTTGAGTTTTACCCGTGCCGCTGCCGAATTATGTTTGACCCAACCCGCAGTTTCTATACAAATAAAACAGTTAGAAGGACATGTGGGTATGTCCTTGTTTGAGCAGATAGGTAAACGCATTTTTCTCACTGACGCAGGACGTGAATTATATGGAGCTTGTGAGGATATTTTTGCCCGTATTGACGCTTTAGAAATCTCCCTGAATGAATTGCAGGGCAGTATTAAAGGTCAATTAAAATTATCGGTGGTGACAACGGCGGCTTATTTTACTCCACATTTATTCAAAGCTTTTTTGCAGCAGTATCCCGAGGTGTATCTCAATCTTAATGTGACTAACCGTACCTCTATCTTAGAACGCTTGGCTAATAATGAAGATGATTTGGTGATTATGGGACAAGTGCCTGAACGTTTGCATGTAACTGCCCATCAATTTTTGGAAAATCCTTTGGTAGTCTTAGCCCCCCCTCAACATCCGCTCGTAGAGCAATCTAACATTCCATTGAAACGATTAGCACAAGAGACTATTTTAATCCGAGAAGTGGGTTCAGGTACACGCATGGCGATAGAGCGCTGTTTTGCGACTCAGGATTTAGAGTTGCAAGCCAACATGGAATTGGGGAGTAGCTCAAACGTGATATCCTGATCCAGTGTCGTCATGGCGACCACACCCTGCAACGCAC
>LUTY01001760.1 GCA_001640045.1 Candidatus Thiomargarita nelsonii
GCAAACTGGATATTTCTTATAATCAACTCAGTCCAGCGGCATTATCGGCATCGCTAAGCACGTTGTCCACTTTGGAAGTTTTAGACGTGTCTCACAATCCTTTATTTAAAGAATCTTGTTGGATGAATGTTTGGTGTAGTATCAAACCGACAATGCCAGCGATTTGGCAACACTTAAGCGGTTTGCGCGTATTAAATCTGTCTCACACCGGCGGCGATGCTGAAAACTACGGTGATTTGTCTCACTTAAAGAAGTTATATCAACTTGATCTCAATCATAATCGCTTATCGAATCTAGCGACATTGGACTTAGATGAAATCAATGGATTACTGCGTTTAGATTTGAGTTATAATCGATTAGAAGAAATAGACTTTGTTCAACTGAGCCCGGGTTTACAAATTTTGGATTTGTCGCATAATGAGCTTGGACATTTGACTTTTGCGCCCTTAGCGGATTTATTTCAGCTTAATTTAAAAGCGAATCGCCAGGTAACATTTGATATAGAATTTGAGGATCCGTTTACGCTGCCAGCATTAGGCAATATAGAGTTTGATGATGCTGTGAATATGCCAGAAGGTTTGATAAAGAAGTTGGATAGTTGGTTGCCTTTAGTTATATGAGGCGCACGGGTAACACGACGCGGAGCGTCGATGCAGGCATTCCCACGCTCTGCGTGGGAATGCCTGC
>LUTY01001761.1 GCA_001640045.1 Candidatus Thiomargarita nelsonii
CAAGATATTGCTCCACGATTCACCTTGACGTAGCAATTCCTGAAATGTGGGAAATAAAGTAAATAGCTCGGAAAACATCCCCACTCGTTGACTGCCTTGGCCAGGGAACAGAAAAGCAAGTCGATCAGTGGGCACATTTTCTTGGGCAACAAAAATCGTCTCACTCTCGGCTTTAAATTGACGCGCCTGCTCCAGTTTTCGCTTGAGTTCATCAATATCCAAAGCCACAAAGGCGACTTGAACCGCACCACTCCCTGAAATGGCGGTTGTATAAGCAAAATCTCGTAATCGTAAGGGTATATCGGTTACCAATTGGGCGGCTAATTTATCGATTAATTCGCGGGCCTCATTTCGATCTTGACCTCGAAAGACAAAAAGTTCAGCCGACCATTGCTTAAGCCCCGATTGAACAGGCTCATCATTATAAGAACTAATCACCGCATGGAAATTGGTACCGCCGAAGCCAAAAGCACTGACCGCTGCGGCTCGCTTGGATTGTAACCAAGGACGTGCAGTGGCTTCCAAAACAAAAGGACTGCCTTCTGGATGATAAAAAGGATTAGGTGTTTTGATGTTAATGGTTGGGGGCAGTACTCGGTTGTACAGTGCCAAGGTGGTTTTTATTAAACCGCCAATGCCGGCGGCACATTTAGTATGGCCAATTTGACTTTTGACAGAACCCACACT
>LUTY01001770.1 GCA_001640045.1 Candidatus Thiomargarita nelsonii
TGATAAAATTTGAAAGTGATAAAGAAGTTGAACTGTAAACTGTGATTTGTAGGAGAGATTTAAAATGATAAAAAAGCTGATAGATAAAGTGGTATGGCGATTATTCCCTTTTTTTGAGAAATTTGGTTTTCATGTGCTGCCAGTTCATTACTATAGTCCAATTCCTGACACTAGGCAGCTTAAAAAAAACCTTGATTTATTGGCTAAAGAGCATCCTCTCTACGGCATAGAACTGCGGGAAAAAGAACAATTAGAAATTTTATATAACGTATTGAAACCAATTGAAAATGAGTATAAAAAATGGGGAGGTAATTCTTTTGGATTAACTGAAACTGAAATGCCTTCTTTTGCCCCCATAAACGCACTAGCATTATATGCCTTTATTCGACATTTTAAGCCCAAGAAAATGATTGAAGTAGGTTCAGGTATGTCAACAAAAATTTCTGCGACGGCTTTTAATAAAAATGAACAAGAAGGACATACCAGTCAATTTATTGCCATTGAACCTTATCCTTCTAAGGAACTTCAAAAAGGTTACGATGGGCTCAGTCGTTTAGACGCCAGAAAAGTTGAGGATGTTGAATTAGAAGTGTTTAAGGAACTTGGAAACAATGATATTCTCTTTATTGATTCCAGCCATGCGGTAAAAGTGCTTGGGGATGTCAATTATCTGTACTTGAATATTATTCCTCAGCTTAATCCGGGGGTAATTATTCATATTCACGATATATTCTTTCCAGTCGAATATTTACCCCATCATTTCCTTAAAAAAGGGCTTAAACAATTTTGGCAGGAACAATATTTACTCCATGCTTTTCTGATGTTTAATCAGGAATTTGAAGTGCTTTCAAGTTTAAGTTATTTACACTGCAAATTCCAAAAGGAATTGAAAGTACTTTTTCCTTGGTATCATGTTAATCGTTGGCCAAGTAGCTTTTGGATGAGAAGAAAGTTAGCTCAATAGTATATTGGATTGAATTATATATGAAAGCACTCATAATTTCCTATTATTTTCCACCGTATGGCGGGGGAGCGACAGTAAGAATTCATAGTTTCGTTAAATATCTTCCTAAAGAAGGCATTATCCCTATTATTTTAACCGCTAAATCAGAGTATTATGATAGTACCTATCTGGATAACCAACTATTGACTGAATATTGGGCCGATGTCACTATTTATCGCTCAAAGGTTCTGTTTGGAGGTACTCTAAAAAAAGCAAAAGAAGAAGCGCTAGTGGGTGCAGAAGAGAGCTTTTCATTGAAAAGGTCGGTAAAGAAGGCAATTAAAAACCTTTTGATTCCAGATGAACACATATTTTGGCTGATGGGAAGTCTTGGTAGCATAAAAGATATTATGCGACAACACAAAATAGATGTGATTATATCAACAGGCCCACCGTTTTCAGCACATTTACTAGCGGCTTTAATTGCAAGGAAATATAACATTCTAACTATCCTTGATTATCGTGATCTCTGGAGTGATAACGAATTTTATAGCAAGGGAAAATTAAGTAACAAATTACACTCGCTATTAGAAAAGTTTACTATAAATTCTGCAAAACATGTGATTTGTACTAATTTAGCGGCTAAGAAAGCCATGATAACAAAGTTTGAGCTAGAACATTCAAATATTTCTGTTATAGAAAATGGATATGATGGAGAAGTTTTATTTGATGCATTGCACAATGCGAATAAGCCATTATCTGACAAAATAATTAGGATAAACTATATTGGTAGCTTAACGAGAAAAAGAACGCCAAAATATTTTTTATTGGCTGTTAAAAAATTTACACAATTATATTCTACAAAAACGATAGAAATTGGTTTTATTGGATATACTGCGGATAGCCATATCAAGCTGGTTCATGACATGAACCTAGAAAGTGTCGTTAAATTTTACGGCTCGGTACCCAGAAAACAAGCATTAGAGATCATGTGCAATTCTGAGGTTCTGGTTATTTTACAGCGAAAAAGCGAAGGTGGTAGAACGGCTATTCCGGGAAAATTGTATGAATATCTTGCTATCGGTAAACCTATTATAACGATGGATGAAGGTTTTGGAGCAAGCTCTCAGTTTTTGCAAAGTTTAAAATTACCATTTATTTCAGAGTATGATGATGTTGATGCTATATTAGGAAATATTGTAAAAATATATTTCAATTACAAAGATATTCATAGCCAATTTCTAAGTCAAAAAAATATAGTAAAAACCTATGAACGCTCTGAACAAGCCAAAAAACTTGCATACATCGTCACAAAAAAAATTCATGAAGATTAATATATTTTTTAGTATTTTGTTAGTTTATGTTTTTGTGAACAACCTTGGACTGCCACAGCCCGTACTTTATACAATCCTTATGGTTCCGTTTTTTTATTTATGGCTTATTAAAATCGGATATAATTTTATAGTAACGAAGTATTTTTTAGTGTTTTTGCCATTTATTATTGTTCATATAATAAATGGTGTCGATTATTATACCTATATAATTTCTGTGTTTTATTTATTAGCCATATACATTCAAGTGACTACTTTTTATGCAGCAACAAATAAATTAAAAGATGAACATTTTATTAAAATTATTCAGATTAATTTTATACTTAGCTTAGTAGGTGTTTTTCTATTATATACACCCTATTACGAAATAATGTGGACTCAAGGTGTTATGAGTACTGGCGAAGCAACTAGATTTAGAATGTTTACCTATGAACCATCTTATTATTCTACCTTATTAGTACCATTTTTATTCTATTCATATTTTACCTATATTAATAATAGGTGTAGAAAAAACTTATGGTTATTATGTATGGTGGCTTTCCCACTAATTATTTCATTTTCATTGGGGTTTATAGCTACTACTGTTATCGTTTTATTGATAACATTTATAATTGATTTAAAATATGTTCTTAAAAAGAAACAGCTTGTTCTGCTAGGAATACTTGCAAGTTTGGCTATGGGTTATGTTTTTTTTACTGAAAATCCATTAACAGATAGAATTAATAAAGTGATAGCAGACGAGGATGCATCAGCTTCCGGTCGTGTAGTGCATTCTACGGTTATTTCTTTTGAAGTTGCGAGTCTTAA
>LUTY01001763.1 GCA_001640045.1 Candidatus Thiomargarita nelsonii
GACGCTCTCTTTAAAAAAGATGTCCAAGATAAATCTTGGACTCCGGACCAAAATATATCATGCCCACCATTAAAGAAACTCTCGACAAGCTTGTCGCCCAAATGAGCCAAGTCATCCTTGGCAAAGAATTACAAATCCGTTTAGTGCTCACCTGCCTAATGGCGCGTGGACATGTCTTAATTGAAGATCTGCCTGGCGTTGGCAAAACGACGCTCGCTCATGTCTTAGCACGAGTGCTAGGTTTGAGTTTTCAACGGATTCAATTTACGAGCGATTTATTGCCTGCTGATATTATCGGGGTATCGATTTATGATAAAGAAGCGGAACAATTTAAATTTCATGCCGGGCCGATTTTTGCCCAAATGGTATTAGCCGACGAAGTCAACCGTGCGACTCCAAAAACGCAAAGTGCTTTATTAGAAGCGATGGGAGAACATCAGGTGACGGTGGAAGGAGAAACGCGCTTGTTGCCCGCTCCCTTTTTTGTGTTGGCAACCCAAAATCCACTACACCAAATTGGCACCTTTCCCTTGCCTGAATCGCAATTAGATCGTTTTATGATGCGCTTAGAGCTTGGATATCCCAACCATCGCACGGAGCGTGCCTTGCTCAAAGGTAAAGATCGCCGCGAAATGATTGCCGAGCTTGTACCAACGCTCACCATCCAAGCGCTTTTGGACATACAA
>LUTY01001764.1 GCA_001640045.1 Candidatus Thiomargarita nelsonii
AAGGCTCTTTAACGGCTACACTTGAAGGGTTCGAAACGATCACCGTTGAAGCAGGTACTTTTAAAGACTGTTTAAAAGTTCATCGTCGTTTGCAGATGACCTTCTCTGATCCGCAAGGGGGCACGGTACAAGAACATGATATTTATGAAGATTATATTTGGCTCGCTCATGGGGTAGGCCTTATTAAGGGAAATTCCATCTTAAACTGGTCGGACGCGGATGGTAATACGGGTAAAGAAGAGGATAATCAGGAATTAAGGTGGGCGCAAGTCAATGGGGTACAGTATGGTAATGGAGTACAACTTTGGAATGGTTTTGATACTTCCCATGCCTTAGCCTGGTTCCAAGAAAGCAGCATGTATATGCGCCGCATTCTTAATGATAACCAAGAATATTGGGCTTCTTTCGAGTTAGATTTTGAAAACCTGTTTTATGCTTATCAATTGCAATGGGCTACGCCTGTTAGTGTGCCTGGTTTGGATTTGACCCTTGCCTATATCAAAATGAATGGCGACCAATTGACGATTTATAATGTTAAATATCAGGGTGTTAATTACTTAACTCAGTGGAAATTGCTTGAAAGTCCCAGACTGGGTTTTTCATTTGAAAAAATTGCCTTGATGGAATAGCGATGATTTCCTGTTGAGGTCATTTGATTCTGTCAATTCTAAAAGTTGAGTACAGCG
>LUTY01001765.1 GCA_001640045.1 Candidatus Thiomargarita nelsonii
GCAGTTAGTCTTGATAGTCGATGAATTTGATGAATTGCTACACCATCCAAATTTGCTTCAGACACAATTTTTTCTGGTGGAGACGCGCCGGCGTGGGAACCCATTCTCGACGCGCCAGCGTCGCTGCTTATGTTATAAACACGGGACGCTGGCGCGTCCAGACGGCATTCCCACGCCGGCGCGTGGGAACGAGAAAATAAAGCTGGCTCGGCTAAAGCGATTTATCGCCAACCCCTTTTATCACGGCAACCCCGTCTCCCCCGACCATTTTATAGGCCGTCGCAAAGAACTCCGTCGCATCGTCAACCGTCTCATTAAAGGTGAATCTTACGCCATCATCAGTGAGCCACGTTGCGGTAAAACCTCCTTATTAGAATTTATCGCCGCGCAAAAAAATCGTGTTGCCTTCTACGGCGAAAAAGGAGAGCAACTATTATTTACCTATTTAGATGCTCAAACGCTTAATAGCCATTGCACACCAGCACAATTTTGGAAACAAGCTTTGCAGCCCATTGAACAAGTCACCGCCCAAAATATTCAGCTATCTCAAGCTTATCGCAATTGCCAAAGCGAGACTTTTGATGCTTTTATGCTTGACAAATTATTAGGGCAAATGCGTCAAACCGGATGGCAGTTAGTCTTGATAGTCGATGAATTTGATGAATTGCTACACCATCCAAATTTGC
>LUTY01001766.1 GCA_001640045.1 Candidatus Thiomargarita nelsonii
ATAAAGGTTGAATTCTTTCAAATTGTTCTTTAGTAATATCACTTGGATATGAATTTATCATCTTTTTATTCCTAGAAATAAAATAGGAAGCGTATTATACTATGTTTTTGTATAAAAAACAATATTTTTATAGATTTTTTGGCTTCAAAAAGATTTCAAACAGGTTCTAAAGGCAATGATTGCCCAACATATTTCGGTTTTAAAACCTCATTTTCAATATCTTGTAACAGTGATGTCCAAACCGATTCTGCTTCGCCTATAACGACACTATCACAATATTGCAAAGCCTCATCTGGTGAAAATGTTACATGAGAACCACCTGCCACCACCCATTTACCTCTTTTTTTAAATTCTAAAGCAAGACGATAGGCTTCGGGAGCAAAACCCGTGAAAAATGATAAGGCAATGACATCAGCCTCCGTATCAAGATTAACAGGTTCAACCTGTTGATGAATAACATTGACAACATATTGCGAAGGCGTAATGGCTGCCAGATGAATCCCTGTCAGGGGTGGCACAAAATGCTTTTCATGTCCATGTTGGTAACGTGGAATATAAACAACAATGATGTCGATTTTCATGTTTGAAACTGAGTTTATTTAACAAGCGTCGAGTGCGTGGAGCGCACCCAATAATAACCTCCAATCAAGGGGTATAGGCTAAAAAAAACTGCCGCAACAAAGA
>LUTY01001767.1 GCA_001640045.1 Candidatus Thiomargarita nelsonii
TTTCTGCAATGGGGTGGCAAATAGTTCTTATCCACACCATTCGGATGTCCCGAACTACACTTCCAACCGGAGTTTGGATCATAAGTCAGCCGGATGGTTTTTTTACCAATTGTGGAATAGCCTCTTTCAGACAGGAAGGCTTGGAAATAGAAATCTTCGGGGTTTGAGACAATATCCGCGACGTACTCATTTGACGTTTTCCCCTTTATAGAGGCAACACTTGGCGGAAATTTTCCCATAAAAGAGAAATATTGTTCGGCAGACGTTTCCACCTGCTCTAAGAAGTCAACAGCTTTTTTCGCTCGGTAACTGTTCAAATAGTCCATCTTGTCAAGTGAGGCAAATGAAGGCATCACAAATCCCACATGTATGTGCGAAGTCCCAATTGACACACGAAAAAACAACACCAGTAGAAAAATTATACCCCCGAACTCTAGCCACCAAGAACGTTGTTCGGAACCGCCCGGAACGGCCTCAATCACGGTTGTACCAGCAAGAATGTCATGTAAACTACGTCGATCTTTTCTGAAAATGAACAAGAGGACATCTATGGGAAACAGAAAAAACAAGAGAACTTGCCCAACCATAAAACGCAAAAAGAAAATGGTTCCGAGTCCTGCCGTACTGCCATCAATCAAGATCGGATAATTATGCCAATTGAGATAAACGCCTTCATGAACAACG
>LUTY01001768.1 GCA_001640045.1 Candidatus Thiomargarita nelsonii
TTTTACCAAGGAGACGGCTAAATCGGTTTTGCCCGATGCGGTGGGGCCCATTAAAAAAATGCAAGGGGGGGTCATAAAAGTTAACCTAAGTTTCAGGAGTGCAAGGCGTACCTTGCACGGATTTAATCAATGTCCGCCTCGGACGGTCCACACGTAGTACGTGAACGTCTTACCGTAGCTGTACATGCGGCCGTTGTCGATGTACATGGTCCATGCGAGGGACGTGTTGTCCTTGTAGGAGGTAGACGACCAGTACCAGGACGATTGCACGCCCAAAAACACATCACCTTCCTTCCACGGCTCGGTTCCCGCTGCGTTGGAGAGTGCAGGTTTATTATATCTCTCATCCATCATCGCCTCCCACTCATCTTTAGTCGGTAAGCGCCAATCGCCGGCTTTTGAACCGTCACTCAGGCCACATTGTCCATGAGCTAGATTGGCGGCACATTGCATAGCTGTTTTCCAATCCTGCGAGCCAAAAGCATTCGCCTTTTTCAGCCAGATTAACCCCGTTTTCTTGTCTGTGACGGTGCCATCGCCATTGTCTGTATAGCGCTGCTGCTGTAGGGTTTGTAGCCGCTTTATGGCCTCGTCCGCATATTCTTTGAGTGTATTGCCATCTAAACACGTTTGGTAAGCCTCGGGTGTATCTTGTTCACAGGCATTTTGCCAAGCCTTTTCGT
>LUTY01001769.1 GCA_001640045.1 Candidatus Thiomargarita nelsonii
ACTTGATTTTAGTCGCCCGGATCGCAAATTGGTAGAAACATGGCTGCGAACTCGTTCTAACAAAAGAGAGGATGAACTTCAACTATTGCTCAATCTCACTGCCCAAGCACCTCTAGCAGCACTCGCTTTGGCAGAAACGGATGGCATGGCAAACCGGCAGACATTATTTGATAATTTGATAAATTTGCCGACAAATGATCCTGTCCATATTGCAGAAATTTGGAGTAAAATGGACGCGGCGCAAGTCTTGCAATGGATGCTGAGTTGGACCATGGATATTATTCGCTATGCCAGCACTGCTCAAACACAATATCTTGTTAACCAAGATCATCAAGAAAGCTTGCAAAGCTTGGCTAGACAATTAAACTTGCACGGATTATTTGAATTGTTAGAATTAATACAATCTGCTTATCAGTTAGTGATTAGAAATGCTAACATTAAACCGCAAGGATTATTTGAATCCATTGCGATTGCTTGGCTTGAACTGAGGAGATCTCAATGATAAAAAAACGCTTAGGTGGCTCCAAACGTAATATGCTCAACCTGGAAATCACTGATAATAATATGTTATATGAGCATTATTTACCCTTTTTAAAACGAGGAGGCTTGTTCATTAAGACGACCAAATCCTATAACTTAGGCGACGAAATATTCTTATTACTCATTTGGAAGAATGAGGAAA
>LUTY01001777.1 GCA_001640045.1 Candidatus Thiomargarita nelsonii
TTGCGCGACATGGCAACAATCATTGCTTTACCTTCAAATACAGTTTGACGCTGTTCAAAATGAGTGACAATATCTTGAGCGATATTTTTTAGGCGGGCATCGCTACCAATCAATGCTTCTAATTGCGTCCATTTTACCTTGGCTTTTTGCGTATCTGATAAATCTTGTTTGGCTAAATCCTCATCCAATTCTTTAATTAACTTTTTGCCTTCCTCACTGAGATTTATTTTTGCTAGACGGCTTTCGTAATAAATTTTAACGGTTGCACCATCTTCTACTGCTTGAGATATATCATAAATATCGACATAAGAACCAAATACTGCTGGTGTGTTAATATCCGTATTTTCAATCGGTGTGCCGGTAAAGCCTAGATAAGTGGCATTGGGTAGGGCATCACGCATGTATTTGGCAAAACCATAAACGACTTTTTTACCGATAACGTTACGCTGTGCATCTTTATCATCAATGGTTTTTGCTTGAAAACCGTATTGAGTACGATGGGCTTCGTCGGCAATGACTACGATATTTTGGCGTTCGGAGAGAGTTTCATAGACATTGCCTTTATCGGGCTGGAATTTCTGAATAGTGGTAAATACCACGCCACCCGATGCCACTTTGAGCAATTTCTTGAGATCTTGGCGATCATCAGCTTGAATCGGCTCCTGCCTGAGTAATTGTTTACTAGCGGCAAAGGTATCAAATAATTGATCGTCCAAATCATTGCGATCTGTAATGACCAAAATCGTCGGATTAGCGAGTAGCTGGACAATTTTCCCCGCATAAAACACCATCGACAAAGATTTACCGCTGCCTTGGGTGTGCCAAATAACTCCGCCTTTGCGATCACCTTCAGGTTGGTTTTTAACTGTTGGTAAACCATAATTAATAGGATCATCTTTGATGACAAGATCAGCGTTTATAGCAGTTGCTCGTAGCGTCGATTCTACGGCTTTGTTCACTGCGTAATATTGATGATAAGCCGCCAGTTTTTTAATCGTTTTAATGCTGGTAATATCAGTCTCCTGAGTTTTCGATTTTTCAAATACAATAAAATGTCGAATCAAATCCAGCAAAGTTGCCTGATTCAACATACCTTTAATCAGCGTTTCCAATTGGCTGACTAGATGAGAAGCGAGCATGATACCATCGGCTGATTTCCACGCCATAAAACGACTCAAATCAGCAGACAAGGAACCCGCCTTGGCTTCTAAACCATCGGAAATAACCAGAATTGCGTTAGTGATAAACAGGCTAGGAATGGTTGCCTTATAGGTTTGTAACTGCTGATAAGCTGATTTTATGGTAGCATTTTCATCGGTGGGATTTTTCAATTCAATGACTACCAAGGGCAAACCATTGATAAACAAAACTATATCTGGACGCTTATTTATATCATTTTCTACAACAGTCAATTGATTAATAATAGAAAATTCATTATTATCAGGATTATTAAAATCCACCAACCAAACCCGATCCCCGCGATCATTACCGTCTTGAGTATAATTAACTGGCACCCCTTCAGTTAATAAACGATGAAAGGTTTCATTATTGGCTATTAGATCAGGCGAATCAATCCGCTGGATTTGGTTTAAGGCATGTTGACCCCTAGACGAAGCCGCCTTCGAGTGATTGCGCGTGGGCGGATTATAACCCCTACGCCACGACCTCTTCATCCCTACTACTCGTCGCCCCTACAGTCATCATCATATGTGTTACGCTTGCCCTCATCCTTGTTTTGGCTTTACACCCTTGCACTGGCGCCATTATTAGTCTCTAAGGGCCGGGTGTTGCTTTCTGACCAACCACCATGTCAAGTGACTTCTCTAATCACACCATAACGTAAGTTTTTAAATCAGGCTTTATTTTCTTTTAGTTTTTATTATTTGTTTGGCCAACCTAGCCGCACTAATCCCTGTAGTTATTGTTGTTTTGACTTATCCTGTTAATTTTATAGCAATCAATTCTGCTTGTTTCAACACCGTTTCCGTTGCCAGCTTTTGCATATCGGGCGGATAGCCAAATTTCCGCAAGGTTCTTTTCACTATAACCTTTAATTTGGCTTTGGCACTTGCCTTAATTGTCCAGTCAATCGACGCATTTTGTTTGACTTGGTTTGTCAATACAATCGCTAATTCCCGTAGTTTATTTTTTGACATTAACTCTTTAGCACTGTTATTGCTGGCAACGGCGGTATAAAAAGCGTATTCAAACTCGGACAATCCCATCTCGGCGGGTTGCTTGTCCAGTTGCTGAATTTCCTGACTCAATTTAATCAGTTCATCAATCACTTCTGCGGCTGTAATGATTTTGTTCTGATATTTGTTGATAGCGTTTTCCAACATTTCCATTAATGATTGACTTTGAATCAAGTTCTTTTTTGCACGGGCTTTAATTTCATCATGCAGCAGTTTTTTCAATACCTCTATAGCCAAATTTTTATGTTCCATGCCCTGAATTTCCAGCAAAAATTCTTCAGACAAAATAGAAATATCAGGTTTTTTGATACCAGCCGCATCAAATATGTCAACGACTTTATTAGAAACCAGTGCTGCATCAATGACTTGTTTAATTGCCGTTTCAATTTCATCATCGCTTTTACCTGAGCCTGTACTACTAAACTTAAGCAATCGAGACTTTATCGCTTGAAAAAACGCCACCTCATCTTTAACATTCATCGCCTGTTCATGTGGAATAGCAATAGCAAAGGCTTTGGAAAGTGCGGCAACTTCATCTAGTAAACGTTTTTTGCCGTTTTCCACGCCCAAAATAAAATCTTCAGCGGCTAAAATCAAGGATAATTTTTTTGCAGTATCTGCCTGAAAGTAATCTTTATAAGCGAAACCGTGAAAAAGCTGGCTCACCACTTCCAATTTTTCCAACATTATATTCACTGCCTGTTCTTGTGCAATAGTTGGATCACCTTTACCGCCGCTCTCAGTATAAAATGACAAAGCTTTTTTCAGATCAGAAGCAATGCCTAAATAATCGACAATCAGCCCGCCCTGTTTATCTTTATATACTCGATTCACCCGTGCAATCGCTTGCATTAAATTATGTCCCTGCATGGGTTTGTCAATAT
>LUTY01001771.1 GCA_001640045.1 Candidatus Thiomargarita nelsonii
GCATTCACTTAATAAAAATACCACAATATCCTATTTTAATTAAGGGTAATTTGGCCAATTAAGTCCCCTTTTGAGAAGCCGAAATTTAATAATGCAAATTTAGTGCCAGCATATTTGTCCAGATAAATTTTGGCCCAGAGGTTTTGAAAACTGTCTTTACAACGGATGTTCATGCTCAACAAATTATAAAATATAATAATTTCAAAAAATTAAATTATTTTGCTTTCTGTTATGTAGTCACTAACAAATTTGACTATACATTTGTATTTTATGTAGAATACATTAAAAATTATAGACACTAATGATGGTATAAAAAATTATATTATGATAGTAGGCGAAGCCGACAACTTAACCTGAAACTGTCACAAGATCGCGCCGATTCTGTGAAGTATTAGAACGACGCGGAGGAACGAAAAAAGGAGTCCAAGATTTATCTTGGACGTCCAAGATAAATCAATGAGGAATAATTAAATGAGATCACTCTCCGAAATGAAGACAGCCAAACTTTTATTTGCCTTATGCCTCTCGGCTTTGTTCTTGACAACTAACACGAAGATTATTGCAGCGGCAGAAGTGCAGTTGGAACCTGCCGATTCTGTCTTTTCTGTCGCGTTTTCTCCCTCCAGCCAACGGGCATTGTCGGGCGGCAGTCGTGATGGCAGTTTAAAGCTGTGGGATATGT
>LUTY01001772.1 GCA_001640045.1 Candidatus Thiomargarita nelsonii
AAATTAACACCAGCGTCAGAGTTGCTCCGGTTGATCAAGCTCAAAAAGCCGAGGTGGTTGTCGTGATGGCGATTGGAAACGACTTGTATATGAAAATACCTACTTCTAAGGAAGAATTCAAGTTCATTCGATGGGAGCTGATCCCACTCATTGCAGCTGGCTATCAGGAGTCTTTAGGGGAAATTTGGGAGATTAAGGCTTTTGGAGGTCAGATTATAAATGCCTTTAATGAAATACCGAACCTAGGGCAAAGCCAGCAGGTTCCGGTAGATGTTCGGGTAGGCTATCGCATTATTGACACGGGCAAGATCGTGTTTAATGAAATTCCCATTTCCTTTATTATAAATATACCATAATTAATAGGAGTCCAAGATTTATCTTGGACGTCCAAGATAAATCTTGGACTCCTAGCAAAATTTTTATCTGAGGATTTTATGAAAATGAAATTAGCCATTGGCATCTGTTTGAGTGCCAGCTTATTATTTAACAGCAGTTTTGCTGAAGAGACAACACCATCGACAGAAAAAGCACCAGCGGTTGCCCCCGTGCTTGAAACAGCCATAGCTAACTACATGAATGCTTGGCAAGCTCAAGACTTTAAAACGATGCGTGGTTATGAAAGTTGGGGGAAATAATGCCGGATGCCTCAGTCGCACCATAGATATCAATCACGGTTATTCCC
>LUTY01001773.1 GCA_001640045.1 Candidatus Thiomargarita nelsonii
ACAACGGATTTGCGGAATGAACGGATTAATTAAATATTTTCAATCCGTTTAGACCATCGGATTCAATCTCGCGGTAGTTGTAGCCGAAATCCCAAGAACTGGGATCCTTGGTTTTGCCGACTTTAAAACCTACAAGATAAGCAGTATCCTTATCTTTTACGCTATCATCAGCAGCAGTATTGACGACATAATCTGCAAACAAGGAGACTGGTATGCCCACATTGAAGGTGATATCGCCAAATACTTCCACTTCATTATAATCTGTGACAAAATGTCCATCCACCAAGGTGTTACCAAAACTATCACCTTCAGCTTTGAGATAATCGAAGTCAGTGAGTGCCCTATCTTTTATCTCTGTATAGTCAAAATACCCCGCGCCCAGGGTCATTTTCATGCCATTACCCAATTTAGCCTTGTAGCCAAATTGACCAGCAAATAAGAAAGATTCATCATCTTTTGAGCGTTCTTCTACATAGAAGAAACCAGCATTGAAGAATAAATTGTTATCATATTGCAATGCAAGACCTTCTGGTCGTATATCGCCATCCCACAATAAAGTCGATTTGCCAGGCTTGTAAAAGGGGTTTTTAAACTTGCCACCCTTGATTTTTAATCCGCTTGCTGGTTTCCAAGCAAAATAGGCCTGATCGGGTCAAAAGGTTTTTAGGTATTTGAATTACA
>LUTY01001774.1 GCA_001640045.1 Candidatus Thiomargarita nelsonii
AAATTACTATTTGCGACAGAACCCCATTTTTAGCGGCTGGTTGTTGAGGTTTTCTTCAATTCAAGTTCAATCAGTCGCTGAAAACCAGCTAAACTGCGATTCTTCAAAAGCTTTCCATTCACAAAGATTGCTGGTGTCCCGCGAACGCCGGCTTGACGGCCATTGTTGATATCTTCATTAATCCTCTTCTGTATCGCTGGATCCTTTAGATCATTGTTAAACTGCTCCAGATTAAGACCGAGTTCCTGAGCAATTTTTTGAACCTTGGCATCATTAAGAGTTCTTAAGTTTTTGAAGGTCTCCTCATGGAACTGCCAGAATTTTCCCTGCTTAGCCGCAGCAAGGGTAGCTGCTGAAGCCTTTCGTGCAAATTTATGCATTGGAAGGGGGAAGTGTTTTAATACTATCTTGATATCTTTAGGATATTTATTCAGCACCTGCTGGAGTACCGGTTCAAGCCGCGCACAGTAGGGGCATTGATAATCACTGAAGACCGCGATGGTAACTGGAGCCTCTTTAGAACCTTTAAAAGGCCGCTCAGAAATATCAATTTTCTGAATAAATTCCAACTGGATCATCGTCAAGGTTTGTTTCTCAGTACTCTTGATAATGAGCCTATTGTTTCTTGGCGCACTCCAAGCTGATTGGGTGTTGGCACTACATAGCCTGTCAAAGTCACTA
>LUTY01001775.1 GCA_001640045.1 Candidatus Thiomargarita nelsonii
GCTATCACGCCTAATACTAACCCCCCTAATGCGGGTCTGATATAATCAGAAACAGGCACTTTACTCCACAATTCTTCCATCTTAAACAAGACTTTGGTAAAAGTCAGCGCACCGAAGGCGGCAAATACACCTAATATCGCGTAGAAGTACAATTCCCATACACTAACTAGGGTATAGGGTGGTGCGACAAAACAAGAGGCCTTATGAAGTTGGGCAATGGTATCAGCCACCACAGCAGAAATGACAACGGCACTGAAATAGCCCGCTTCGACATGGCCTAATATGAGTTCTAAGGCAAAAATGGTGCCGGTGATAGGGGCATGAAATGTGGCCGAAATGCCCGCACCTGCACCACAGGCGAGTAGTAGGCGTATCCGGTCTTCATTCAAGGTAAAAATTTGACCGACGTAGGAGCCGATGGCAGAGCCGATTTGGGCAATCGGTCCTTCAAGTCCGACAGAGCCGCCTGATCCAATACATAGCCCAGATGCAACTGATTTGACCACGCCAACCCGTGGCGGAATGCGACCACCATGTACTGACACCGCTTCAAGTACTTCAGATACGCCATGCCCTCTGGCATCACGCGCAAAGTGAATGATAATCGGCGCAAACAGTAGTGCTCCGAGTGCAGGAATAATCATCAAATGATATATGCCCATGCCATCCAGTAGCCCCCA
>LUTY01001776.1 GCA_001640045.1 Candidatus Thiomargarita nelsonii
AATTATCCCAAATATACCAATTGCTAGAGGAATCATTGTTATACTGAGATAATTGGTGTTATAAAACATTCCAATAGAACCAGCTGCAAGCCTTATCTCAATATATTTTCCAATTATGTTGCCTAAAAAACCAACTATGAAAAGCAACACATATATTCCCAATTTCTTAGGAGCATGGTAAACAATGTAATGTCCAGCAATATAATACCCAAGATATGGTATCCAACGTGTAGCTGCATTCCAACCCCAGTGACCAAGATAACGGTTAATTATGTCTCCCACCGCCATGATTGTAAGCAATGAAATAATCAAAGACAGTTCGTCTCGCGAAGACATCCACTTTACCCAAAGACGTACCCAAGGTGTCATGATGTACAGTCCAACAATAATAAAAAGAAAGAAAAGATGCCAAGAAACATCGCTTGAGATGATGCTTTGAATAACATAATCAATCGAAAGAGGTTGCCCTTGTCGCCATTTTTCCCAAGTTAAGTAAGCCCCCACCCAAAAAAGGAATGGTATTCCGATTCGAGTAATACGTTTACGATAGAAATCAGTCGCAGGCTCATCGTAACGATTTGGCGATAACAATAAAGCCCCACTTAACATAATAAATCCAGGAACCGCCCAAATTGACAAACTCTCAATTAAATTAAGAGACCACCATGCAACATTAATA
>LUTY01001872.1 GCA_001640045.1 Candidatus Thiomargarita nelsonii
TAAAGATTTCATTTTTATCTCCTTAAGTCATCAAAAAAAACATCAAAATGTCCAAAAGTGATATTTTGTTACTGAAGCATGAATTTCCTGGGATTTGTGTAAAGTTAAGTTATTTCTTGACAACGACTTAGACTTTGGTAGTTCCTACAAACCAATAGCGGTATTAAAAATCAAATAGTTACATAGATGACCGTCCCATCTTTAAAAGCCATAACAAAATATGGTTAATGACTATTATCAACGATTTCGCGCTTAATTAACGGTTTTTTTATATGGATATTATAGGTAGATTTAGCCCACCTCCATTGGTTTCTAGGGACTACCCATTTTTAGAATGACCGAACCCCAAGTGATTGATTGTAGAGATTTAGAATTGCTGTTCAACATTGCTTCTAATTTTGCACCTTATTCAATCGGTAAATACTATAATAAAACTTACTATGCCTAAAAAAATACAAGAAACAAAATAAATCCAAAACACTTTACAGTGAAATAACATGATACTTGAAGTGTCAACATGATCTAAAGCGTCTGATCTCAAATGAATTTTTGTTCTTTCACATCCTAATAAGCTCAAAAATAAGAACATCGAATATAACAGTACATGAATGATAAATAAAGAAATTAATAACACTTCCCATTCTTTGTCTTTATAAATTTCTACAATCCACGTAAAAAAAATCAGGCTCCCAAAAAATCCAAAAGCACCAGCTATAAACATATAAAGTTTAGATTCTCCACCATCATCAGCAACTAATGAAAATAGTATGGCAATTACCAATCCTATTCCATAAATATCAATTACGATTTCTATAAACTGTTTAGCTAATTCTTCCATATTATTCCTAGTAGGTTCTTGGGGATTTGCTTGAGCTTATCAGAATTAAAATGTTCCATCATTTTATCTACTCTACTGCTCTCTTTTTTCTTCAACCTGAGACTCTGAGAGGCTAATGTATTCTTGTTTATCCTCATAAGAAAGAGTCTCCCATCTTTCTATGAGTTCCTTCTTATATTGCTCAGCTTAATCTTTGCTGAGCATAATTTCAATGCTCTTAAAGTGATCATCTAAATTTGGAATTTTTTCTTTCATATTGATTTTATTGCATTAACCGATTGCTTTAGCTACATAATATTATTGTGGATATGAATGTACAATCATAATCTATGTAGTTCAATCAAACGGTCAATGCTATAAGCTCCATAACTATTAAGGACATTTTTTAGTATTCACATACTTCCCAACATCTTCCTTTGTTCTCAAAACTCCAAATTCCGTCCTTGTCGTGGTATTTGTCAACAAGCGTTGGCAAGTCTTCACAAACCGTAAAGCAGTAAGGAGATGACACCTTGAAGTGCCGTTTGAAGTAGCGTTTTTGGTCATCATCGTTGCAAAGTTTTCCATAAAACCCATCACGTTTTTGAACCTTAAAAAACTGTACTTCATCATACTCCTTGCTATATTCACGGAGCGAGAAAACAAATTGTGCAAATAGACGTCGCCCCATGCGCCCCCGTGTGAGTTTTCCTCCACCTCCAGATTCAACACACATTTTACCTTTGCCTTTTGCAAAGCTGCTGGTGCTTGCAAAAACTAAAGGTACTGTAACAGCGAGAGAAATTAAAAATACCAATCCTCTGTTTTTCATAAAATATATTCCTCCATATTAAGGTTTAATGACACGATCTTGACTTTCATCAAGAACAGTTATAGGGACTAAGAATGACTGATTTTTGTGACACATTATTTTGTGACACAGTTACAATCATGGCCCAATTTTTTTAGTGTGCATTCCACGCAGCCGATGACTTTGGTACTAACCGATTGATTTTTATCTCATCCACCTTGCCGGACTACCGACTTTTAACCACCCAAATTTCCTTAACCCCACTCCCAACCACTAAAGCCGCCCAATCATCACAAGTCCACAACGTACCACTCACCACATCACGTTGACGTAATGGCTGCCCACAATAATTAGGTAAATCCTTGATTGTAAGATTGCCCAACTCTTTTAATACCACCATTTCTACCCGCCCTCTCAAGGCTAAAACATCTACATCAGGATGCTGGTAGATTTGTTCGCGTATCTTAAACAATCTAAAAGGGAGTTTTTGCCATTTATGTAGCGTCTTATTGCGTTTAGCCCTAACACCAAGCTTGACAGGTAAATCCCAAGTGGCTTTTTTCGATGGGTACCGTTGTACTGGGCAATCCGCTTTTTTACAAACAATATCACGAATAGGCTTCGGCAGCTCAGCCACCTTTTGTGCTAAGCGTTCCCAAATCTCATCAGCCCCCGTGCGCCCTCTCTCCTCCAAAAGTCGGGCAGTATTATAGAGCACACTGAGCGGTGCATTCGGTTGTTGCCCTAAATTTTCCAATTGTTTGATGGCAACTGGCCACATGTCCACATACGGCGATTGTTGACCTTCTTCATACATAATCACCGCTTGTAAGCCTTGAATTTCCAAATCATCAGGGGCTAACTCGCGTGCTTTTTCTATGGCAGTACGCGCCTCATAAATTTCTTCCAAATAAAGTGCTGTAATCGCTAAATTAACTCTGGCAGGCAAGTACGAAGGTTCCATCCTAATAGCCAGCCTAAAATATTCCTGAGCAATTGCGAAAAGATGAATGAAGACGGTAAAATGTTAGAAGCAATCTTGTGTGCAATGGAAGTGCGAGAAGAATTTGAGAATATGACAGTCACAGAGTTGACTAACCCCATACAATTAATGAAGGAGCAAAAGGACTCAGTACAAGCAATTAACCCCACCGTCTTTGACGCGACGCTTAAAACCATGCGCTGGTCAGGTTTTTTTAGATATATTAAGCGCAAAAATCCGGTCGGTTGGGAGAACTTTTTGCAACAGTTAGCACCTGTGAAAGTGATACCAGTTGTCAAAACGCCTACGAAGTTAGGGAGAAAATGATGTAATACCACATCCGCGAAACGAAATGGTATTTGTAACTCTTTTACAAATACCATTTATGATATACTGAGCACGGTCATAACTTGTCATTTCGAGTCCAAACCATTATCACAAAATTCGTTTTCTGAAGGATTATATTATGTTTGAATTAAAAATCTCCGGTGAGTCGGAAGCTCGACGCTTATCACAAGAATGGGCAACACACACCGTCAGCTTGCGTTCTCCACATTCAGCGAGAGACAACAAAAAAACAGGCCAATCTGTGTGTTTTTATTTTCATGATATTAGCCCAGTTCATGAATCCATTGATTCGGACTTAAAAGCGGCAACCTCTGAACAAATTCAAGAAATTTTAGAATTCACAGCTCCATTAAAATCTGGAGATAAATTGTTGGTACACTGTACTGTTGGCGTTTCACGTTCACCAGCTGTGGCGATAGGTATTCTCTGTCAACATGGCTTAACCCCTAATGAGGCTGTTAAACAGGTTTGTTCAATATGCCCATCAGCCGTTCCAAATGAACATATTATCAAGCTTTTTGATGATTTGTTCGGGTTTGATGGCAAGTTAGTTGCTGCGGCAAGTTGGGAAGAGATTAGTAAGATTCTCTACGGAAGCAGGTGATCTCATAAAAAAAGACAAGGCAATATTTATATAGATATTCGTACAGATAGATGGGAACCTTGGACAGGCATTGGCAATGTTATTGGGCATGATCTTATAAACTCAGCTAAAAAGGGGACACCTATGAAAAGATTTTTCCGTTATAAACAATTTTCCCGAAAATTCATTGAGAATTTAGGAAAGGATGAGCGAATAAAACATTTGTCTCAGCTAGAAACTGAGCTATCCGAGCGACTACAGCCATACTACAACGACAGAGAAAAATATTGGGAAGAAATGGAAGAAATTATTGAAGAGCTAAGAAAATTTGGTCATGATCTTTGGAGCCATGACTATGGTGATAGAGGAGAGCTGTGGGGTTGGGATTATATGCGTATGGAAAAAGCCGGTTATCTTCAAATTCAATTTGTATTCCAAGGAAGTGTGAAAACGTTTTGGCGTACTGAACTAGACTTGCGTGGACCAATATACGACGAAAATGGAAATTATCCAGAATGGAAGATTGCCCTTATCGCGGTTCAAAAAGAACCCTGGGCTCTTGAGTCTGTCAGCGAGGAGCTACGATCAGACCGAGAGTTTGTCCTTGCGGCGATTCAAAAATCTGACTGGGCTTTTGGGTATGCCAGCGAGGAGCTACGAGCAGACAGGGAGTTTGTCCTTGCGGCGGTTCGACAAAATGGTAAGGCTCTTCAGTATGCCAGCGAGGAGCTACAAGCGGACCGAGAGATTGTTCTTGCGGCGATTCAACAAGATGGCGAGGCTATTAAGTATGCCAGCGAAGAGCTACGAGCAGACCAGGAAATTGTCCTTGCTGCTGGGGGGGGGAAGTTCATTGAAATAATTGGTGAATTTCGCGGAAAAGCTAATTCTAAAATATTTTTTTTAATATATAATTCAATAAGTTATATTTGTTACGGGTAAAAAAATACACTTTTATCCAAATCAACCCTATGGGCAACGGCTGACTATTTCTATGGGCACAGTGGTGAGTACAACTCATGCCTTACTCAGAATAAAACCTTCAAACAAAAAATGCCAAGTTAATTTGTGTTATCAAGTCCCAAGTGATATATAGAACGGGCGCATTCCCAGTTACAGCAGGGTGGGTTGTCGGAGTCCAAACTTGAGTTTGGGCATCACTGAAAAATCTTGATCCGGGTTTATCAGATCGGTTTATCATGACTCCGACAATCAACCCGGCTGCGAATGCTCCCGATAGTTATTTATATCATTTCGCTAATGGTAGCCAAATAGTGGGGATACTTAAATCTTTTTTTGATGATAATAATGAATAATAGGGAATACAGCACTAGGTGGGAGAGTATCTCCAGCTCGTTAACGAACAATTGTCATTAGATCAAACCGCCTCGACAACTCTAACGACAGCCGGCATTTTATAAATGCCCCGTCTGTGGAGAAAAATGAAAACCAGCACCTTGAGCCGACCCAAACAACCTGCGGCTCAGGCTAAACGTTATGCCTCGTAAGAGGCAGAGGAAGATAACATGGAAATTGCGAGTAAAACACATATCGAAGAAAATAAAAACGGGTACGATGAGTTTCTGAAATCAATTCGTGACCGTTTTAATAATATCGTTGGTAGTGGCATCCCATTGTTCACAACAAATGCTGAAGGGTTGTTTGATGCGTTTCTTGATAATTTGCCAGCAGAAGCCCGTCAACATTATACATGCCATGCCTGTCGAGGGTTTGTCAATCGGTTTGGTGGACTAGTATTTATCTCCGATGACGGTACCGCTGAACCAGCGATATGGGGAAATGTTCCTGATTTTTTCACTCCATCGGTGACGGCCATTGAAAAGATCATTTCCAAGTCTAAAGTGAATGGGGTGTTTCTGTCTGACAAAGAAGTGTTAGGTCGACCTGTTACTGGGGAATGGCGTCATATGTCAGTCAAGTTGCCTTATGAAATGATCCATCATTTCTCTGTGAAAACGGTTGAGCAAGCAATCGCCGAAAAACGAGAAGAATTCAAGATGCTTATCACCGGGTTACAGGAGTATCCGGAGGAAGCTCTAGATCAAGCCGTGACATTGCTTAAAACTGAGTCATTATATCGTTCTGAAAAGTGTATGGGAGTTGCCGAATGGCTCAAAGATTTGCATGTGAAAAGGGGAGTCACGAAAAATAATGCTCTTCGTGAAAATCTTGTTTGGCTTGCCGTCGCGACTGCTCCTCCTGGTTTTTGTCATGTGAAAAGCACAATGATTGGAACGTTGCTTGATGATATTGTGGCTGGATTGTCGTTTGATGTTGTACAACGTCGGTTTGCTGAGAAAATGCACCTCCATATTAAGGTTTAATGACACGATCTTGACTTTCATCAAGAACAGTTATAGGGACTAAGAATGACTGATTTTTGTGACACATTATTTTGTG
>LUTY01001788.1 GCA_001640045.1 Candidatus Thiomargarita nelsonii
ACATTACGAGTATTGATGCTTTTCCCGACATCATCTTTATATTCAAACACCTGAAAATAGGAATGCCCAATGGATTCTAAACCATACTCAGCAAAACGCTCTGCAATGTAATGAGCAGCATATTCAATCCCCTCAGTCCCCGGAAAGCGTCCCCTCAAGCGATCATCTGCCAAAAATCGGACATGGTGAAACAAATCTTCAGCTTTTATTTCAAGTGTTTGATGATAATTAGCGACTTCTGGCACAATTTCCCGCACATCATCTACCCAATCAGCGATAAAAATATTCGTTTCGCGTGGAAGCTCATTATTTCGATTAGAACCCCACACCAGTTTTTTACCATCCAATGAAAACATGGGAAAACCATCAAATTGGGAGGTATAAGTAATGCGTTCCAAGCCTGAGCCATCAATATTAATCATATAAAGATCAAATTCACGTTGCTCATCAATATTAGAAGAAAAGATGATTTTTTGACCAGAAGGATGAAAATAAGGTCCAAAAGAAGCTTTACCTAAATGCGTCACCTGCTGTTGATTTGAACCATCGGCATCCATGACAAAAATTTCAAGCTTGCTTGGACGAATCATATCCTCTTTAAGCAAACGTTGATAATCGGCTAAACCATCAGGATCATTATCAAAGCGACTGGCACGCCAAACAATTTTTGAGCCATCAGGCGAAAAAAAGGCACCGCCATCATAGCCAGGCGTATTGGTCAATTGCCAGCAGAGCTTGGGCTTCATCCGCCGTGAGTCCGACAGCCAGCATTTTTCCTTGACCCGCGACCTTTTTCTGGATACGACTACGGTGATAACTGACGCGGATAGCATCTTCTAAGTCTAAAATGCCCGCTATGTAGGCGGCGGTTACATCGCCCACGCTATGTCCCACGATGGCAGCCGGTTCAATGCCCCACGAGCGCCACAATGCTGTCAAAGCAGCTTGTAACACGAAGTTAGCCGGTTGAGCTATTTGGGTTTCGCCCATTTTTGAATGATTTTCGTCAGCTTTCATCTCGGCGAGAATTGACCAGCCGGCTAAACGCTGGAAAATGGCATCACATTCTTCTGCCACTTTGCAAACCATTGATAATCGAAACAAAGATGTAAACAAAAGAGAGCTTGGTTGGAAGAATCTCCCTGGTTTTGAAAATAAGTTTGATGGTGATGATGATTTGTAATCAAATTAAATAAGGCTGAAAATGAAAAACGTCCTGAAAGTTATTTTGCTCTGCTTTTTAGTAGAAGCCTGTTCTGGGAACTCAGAATGTGTTTACACCCCTGTTGTTTTCGACTACAGGCAAGGTCATGTTGAAAGGCCGCTAATGGTGTCAAAAGAACACCTTGATAATGTAGAGATTGTACTAAAACACTACGACTTCGATTACTTTCGACAATCAGATATGCTGATAAAAATGAAAGGCGATATTTGTGGCGATAAAGACTTAATAATGAATATCACTAGCAAGGCTAATAACAAGCTAAATTGGCTAAATATACAGGGTTACAAATAAGCGCCGTTTCGCTACACTCTGCGTCGTCAATTGAGCTTAATCGTTATATTTCCAAAGAAAACCATTCGGTGGTACTTCGCGATAGGCTGTAGGCGTGCCGGAACCGGGGCGTTAGAACTCATCAAGGGTAATATATTTATTTCTCGTTCCCACGCTTCGCTGCGGAATGCCTGTAGCGACGCTCTGCGTCGCGTGTTAAAAATCCTATTTCTTAAATCCTATTTCTTAAACTCGATGATCAAGTTTTTTGTCGCAGTGGTGAGTACAACTAATGCTCAACAACGAATAAAACCTTCAACACTTACCAAAAGAAAGTAATATTGCGGTTATTTCTGTAGCTGGACATCGTGGGCTGGTAGGTTCGTGTGCGTCGTTTGAAGATTAAAGTACCATGATGCCGCTTGAGGTGGTTGGCCTTCCACATCAAAAAAAATGGACTCTCAAGCACCAAGTAACCCATTGCTCCCAGACGGCGTCGTTTTCACGAAGCTAAGGTAAATGCAAAGGATAAAGTGACTATATGGGGAACTGGCAATGCCAAGCGTGAGTTTTTGCATGTCGATGATTTAGCAGATGCCAGTGTATTTGTATTATAATGAATAATAATTGATATAGAATTTTTAAAAATATCTAATGAATAGAATTTGAGGACATGTTATGTCAATGAACTTTTCGGTCTCAAGAAAGCGGAAACCTGTAGATAACTTATAGAGAACCAATCACATGAAATATACGGTAAATATCCCTCAAGATATTGGGCAACATCCAAACGCTAGTCGCTTTTTAAGCGACACCTTGCGATCTCTTTTGGTGCTTTTGGAACAGAGAGGGCTGCCCCTTGTACCTTTAGCTGAGAGAGAAGTAACACCAGAGTTGTTAGAACGTTTGCTGTTTCAACGTGTAGAAGCGAGGCCAGAACCGGCTAAATTTTCTAAAAATAAAGCACTCAATGGCTTTTTGACGGCAGTTGAGAGAACGGGGGGAATAAAAAAAGAAAGTGCCGAGGTGATTAGAAGACTAGGGCGAGAGTTTCGAGAAGATTTTGAATTGCGTCACGATAAAAAATTATGAATTATTTGCTTGATTTAGACACGGTTTCAGCGTTATCTGAACCAACATCACCTTATCATGAAACCGCAAAGCATCACGTCAAACGTCTTTCAGAGGCAGACCATATTTATTTGTCTGTCTTGAGTATTTATGAATTACGCTACAGTCTTTCAAATACAGAAGACCAAGATAAGAAAGGTGATATTTTGCAACTTATTCAATGGTGTAATAATTTTTTTAAGATTTTACCATTGTCCGAAGCTGGCGCAGCGTTTTATGGCGAATTAAAAGCTGGGCTGAAGAACAAGACCGGCATGAATAGAAAAGCGATAAAAAAGCACAATATTGATATTATGCTCGCAGCAACGGCTTTGGATTGTGATTGTGTTTTGGTGGCAAAGGATGGGATTTATAAGGATCATTTGACCTTGTTAAATCGTCAGCTTAGGGTTGAGGGATTTACAGGCTTTGCACCGTCAGGGACTAAAGGGCTTTGGTTTTCCGCCGTG
>LUTY01001779.1 GCA_001640045.1 Candidatus Thiomargarita nelsonii
AAGGGAACTCGGCGTGGTCTAGTGATGCGCCTGATCCGAGTACAAGTCCGGCACCGTATAAGCTTTACAACATTGGCAATAATAATCCGGTTGAATTGATGCAGTATATTGAAACGCTAGAAAAAATGCTAGGCAAAACAGCGAAAAAGAATTTATTACCCATGCAGGCTGGGGATGTGCAGGCAACCTATGCCGATGTAGATGACTTGGTGCGGGATGTTGGCTTTAAACCACAAACCTTGATTGAAGACGGTATAGGGCGTTTTGTTGAGTGGTATAAGCATTATTATGCTGTTCACTGATTATCCTAGACGTCCAAGATAAATCTTGGACTCCTACCACTATAGCAGGAGTCCAAGATTTATCTTGGACGCCTTTTTTCTGAATAACTGATAACTGATAACTAAAATGAAACTCAATGATCTCAAAATTGGTATTGTCGGATTAGGCTACGTTGGGCTACCGCTGGCGGTTGAATTTGGTAAACATTATTCGACCATGGGTTTTGATCTCAAAGCCGAACGAATTGCAGAACTCAAAGCAGGGCAAGATAGCACCCGTGAAGTGTTGCCAGAAGAGTTAAAAGAGGCTAAATATCTTAACTATACGAATAGTCCTAAGGAGCTGGCTGAATGCAATTTTTATATTATTGCCGTCCCCACACCACTGGATGAGCATA
>LUTY01001780.1 GCA_001640045.1 Candidatus Thiomargarita nelsonii
AAGCCCCTCGCAATTTCCTGTTGTTGCGCCAGCGGATAGAGAATATCTGTTTCAACCCCGATCACAAGATTATTCTGGGCACAGATTTTGGCTAATCCGGCTTCGACTGAGCCACCATATTCTGCAACATCAAACCAATCTATCGCACGCGACAAATAAAGGTAACTGTTGGCATCAAAATGATGAATGAATTTTTGTGCATTGTGATCAATATAAGATTCGATCTCGAATTCAAAATCAAAAGGGGATGATTGCTGATGTGATGCGATTCGCTCGCGTCCAAATCGTTCTTGCCATTCTTGGGCGGAACGGTAGGAAATCAGTCCCAGTTTACGGGCTAAGTGCATGCCCATGATTGGTCCTTTGCTTTTGGGATAATTGCCACTTTGCCAAGCGGGATCGCTTTTTATCAGTTCACGCTGTAGGGATCGGATCGCGATGGCAAAACTGGTTGCTTGTGCTGCTGCACTGACGAGTATTAAATTTTTCACTTCATCAGGATAGCGGATGGCATAAGCGAGTGCCGTCATGCCGCCAAGAGAAAGTCCTACAATTGTATGGATTTTTGGTATGCCTAAAATTTGCATGGCGGAACGCCCCGCAGTGGCGATGTCTTCAATGCTGAGCGGGGGAAAGTTTAAACGATAGGGTTCACCCGTGTCGGGATTTATACTGCTAG
>LUTY01001781.1 GCA_001640045.1 Candidatus Thiomargarita nelsonii
GCGATTTATTTAGGTAGCACGCATACCATGTGCCTAGTTTGGCTTAATAGATTATTACGATATCATTCATTTAAAAGTAGTCTAAAGCGAAAAGAGATAGTTGAGGTATGTTGTGTTTGTTGTAAGAAGCAAGAAAAGAAAGGAAATACCAACTTTTGTTTTTATAGAAGATAATCCAACCAAGCCTTAATACAGGAAGATAAAATGCGTAAATTCAATCATGCTATGGGACTTGTTGCTATGCTTGGTGCTTTACTTGTCGGAACACAACAATCCGTTCTGGCTGGGGAGCAGAGCGGCATGAGTGGTATGTCTGGTATGGAAGGCATGAGTGGCATGGAAGGTATGGAAGGCATGGAAGGTATGGAATGCATGGAAGGTATGGAAGGCATGGAAGGTATGGAAGGTATGGAAGGCAAATAATCTAACAGACAGACTCATTTTGGACTATTGGATGACGTTAATCTACTTGTCCAGAAAAATTTATACTTGTACAACTGTCGTATAATATAGTAGGGTAGGTGTACTCACCATTAAATACACTGGTGTGGTACACACTACCCTACTTTTTTATGAGCGACATGTCCAACGGGAGTTGGACTCCTCCCTCCAATTAATTCATTCTGCATAAGGATGTGTGTTAGTTTCCTAATCAATAATGGTTTATCTATAGTTCTAC
>LUTY01001782.1 GCA_001640045.1 Candidatus Thiomargarita nelsonii
AAAAAGGCTTGATATTCCGACATTCTGGCTTTGGCAATCAAATTCATCACCGTATTATTTGGTTCGACAAAACGCGCCTTATGCCAAACCAGTTTCCAGGTTTCCATCCCAATAACTGGGTTGTCTCCAGGATTATACTTTTCAGTCAACAGCTCTCCAAACCATGAAACTAAACCCGGCTGCCCTTTTGTGGACTGATAGACTTTGTCCACCACGGCGACTTCAATCTGTTGACCACTTTCGTCTTGGTACTGACGATATAACTCCTTAACTTCTTCAGGCGTCAAATTGGGCACCTTCAACGATCTTTGAATGTTGAATGGAGAACCCCGTTGACTTTCAATACCCAGTACCGCTCGAACGCCAACCAGTGCGAGTCCGTGCAGCCAGTTGTTTTGACGGTCAAGATACATTTCCCGAAATTGAGCGACCATCAAGTCTAGTAAAGACAAGGGAATGGTGTCCACCTCATCTATTAACAAAATGAGTGGACGATCCCATAACCCCTCCGTTCTTGAGAACAGTTGATAAAAATCATCCCAGTTTTTGACATCAGCCTGTCCTGGCAAACTTCTCTTGAGCAACCTGCCAAAGGCTTCCGGAAAATCAGTCGGTTTTTCTGGTAAACTCATCCCTTTTAATTTACCGAGTGAAAAATTAAAAACGGTAAATTCCTCAG
>LUTY01001783.1 GCA_001640045.1 Candidatus Thiomargarita nelsonii
TCACATCAAGTGCTGTCGTCGGCTCATCGGCAATCAATAACTTAGGATTGCAAGCAATTGGGGTTCTAAAATGACTGCCCGTGCAATGGCGATACGCTGGCGTTGTCCGCCGGAAAATTGGTATGGATAGCGCCATAACATATTCTTTTCTAGGCCAACTTCGTTGAGTATTGAAACGATACGCTTACGACGCTTATAACGGTTTAATTCAGGAAAATGGATTTCCAAGCCTTCGCCGATAATTTGTTCCACCGTCTGGCGGGGCGACAAGGATGAATAAGGATCTTGAAACACCACTTGAAAATGACGGCGCAAGGGACGTAATTGGCGGGGGGGTAACTGATCTAAACGCTGATTGGCAAACTGAATCAAACCCGTGCAATTTTGTAAGCGCAACAAACATAAGCCTAAAGTGGTTTTACCTGAGCCAGACTCGCCCACTATTCCCACTGTTTCGCCCGGAAACAATTGCAGATTAACATCATCAACCGCTTTCAGTTCACTGACATTGCGTTTAAGAAATTGTTTTTGTTTAAGCGTAAAATAACAACGAATTTGCTTGCCCTCCAATAAAGGAGGAGACTCAGCACTATAATCATAATCCGTTTGGATTCTCTCCGGTTGGCTATTCAGTAAATGTTGAGTATAAGGCTGTTCAGGTTGTTTAAACAATTTATCT
>LUTY01001784.1 GCA_001640045.1 Candidatus Thiomargarita nelsonii
CCGTAGACCATATCGATGGTACTGGTAATAATGGTCAAAATAATATCCAGGCGGGTAATGCAATGATTGTGACTGTGAGTGCAGGAGGAGCAACTATTACACAAAACCATAGTTCAACCCTGGTGAAAGTGAGAGGTAATCCACCTTATGTTAAACAAGTGATTAACTATCAGCGTTTACCTTAAAACCAAGGCAGAACCCAGCGTTCCGTGTGACAAGATAAAATCCTAGTTTGAATCGAACTAGGATTTTTTTTTTGACGGCTTCAACCTTTAAAAATCCTATTTCTTCAAGAAATAGGATTTTTTTATGGGATAAGTCAAAACACAATTTTATTCGTTGTCTTACCTGAGTTGTACTCACCACCCTGATACATACAAAGGAGTCCAAAATTTATTTTGGACGAGTCTAAAGCGTCCGTCCAAAATAAATTTTGGACTCCTAAAGTCTTGCTTTATTCGTCGTACTCTCCAACAAAGCCGTATTTTGGAATAATTTCAAATCACCTAAAAAACGTGCGAAAAATTTAGTGCCCTTTAGGGCACTTGAGCTTTTAGCCATGAAATTTATTTCATGGCACAGCTTTTTCGGCTCGTCCAAGATAAATCTTGGACTCCTTCTCAAAACTCCAAAATTCTCTCCGCAACCCCAATCCCATATTTCACACACAAATCACGCG
>LUTY01001785.1 GCA_001640045.1 Candidatus Thiomargarita nelsonii
TTTAGGAACCAGCAGCACATTAGCCTCTTTGAATGCTACCTTTGGCTGGCATATGGTGATCATAGGCCCCCTTGGAACGCTGAATTTTCTTAACCTTGCTTCTCGGTATGGTATTTTGATCAAAGATGGACGCTCGCTACAATTGTTAAGCAAAGTGGATACGGTTGTTTTCGATAAAACGGGCACCCTGACGCAGGAACAGCCCCATGTTGGTAAACTCTACGTTTGCAATGGTTATGAAGAAGACCAATTATTAGTGTATGCAGCGGCGGCTGAATACAAACAGACTCATCCCATTGCACTGGCTATCTTGGAAAAAGCTGAACAACGTGGACTTTTGTGGCCTGAAATTGAAGAAGCCAAATACGAAGTTGGCTACGGGATCAAAGTTAGTCTGGGTCAAGAGCTTATTCGAGTGGGTAGTGTTCGTTTTATGGAAATGGAAGAAATTGCTATTCCGCCCGATATTCTCAAAAAACAGCAACTAGGATATGAACAAGGCTATTCATTCGTCTACGTTGCGATAAATAACCAGCTTGGCGGCGCAATAGAACTGAGAGCCACCATTCGCCCAGAAGCCAAACGTATCATCAACTATTTACAGCAACGTCATCTCTCAATGTATATTATATCGGGGGATCACGAAAAACCAACCCAAAAGCTCGCCGAAGAATTAGGC
>LUTY01001786.1 GCA_001640045.1 Candidatus Thiomargarita nelsonii
GCCGCCGCCCAGCACTCGCTCGACTTGCACTGGATGTTGAAATTCGCTCATGTCTAAACGAATCAGCGGATTTAACGTTTGCCCTTGTCCAAAAAAATACGCTGCCAGCGCACGGGCACAGGCGGTTTTGCCCACTCCGGTTGGTCCAGCAAATAATAGAGTAGCAACCGGCTTATTCGGATCATTCAATCCCGCCTTGAAAAGCATCACCACTTCACAAACGCGCTCAATCGCTTGAGATTGCCCAATAATGCGCTTAGTAAAATAATCATGCAGGGCAGAGGTGTCTAACTGAATATCATCGCGCAACAAAAAGGTGGGTAGCCCTGTTTTTTGGACAAACTGCGTCAGCACCTTTTCATTATCAATCACTTTCTGGTTCTGAACATGCACCTCGTTGACGCAACTGGTCAAAAACTTAATGATTTTCCCCGGAAAGGCTTCATAGCGCAAATAACGGTCTAATAAACGATAAGCTAAATTGAGTGCCGATTCTTCTATCGTAATATGCAACTGTTTTTGTACATAGTCCGTGAATAAGCGCATTATTTTAACGATTTGTTTTTTAGACAGTTTAGGAATAGAAAGCACATGAAAATGTGCGGCAAAGCCGGGTAAACGCTGGCGCACTCGTTCCCATTCCTGCTGGGTTAATTCGCTAACGATTTGTATTCTGCC
>LUTY01001787.1 GCA_001640045.1 Candidatus Thiomargarita nelsonii
TATGTATTAAAGCCGAGTAAGTTGCCTGAAACACGTCAGAAAGCGATACGTGAGCATTTTGAAAAGGTGCTGTTATCTGCTCAATCAGAAAAATTTCATTACAAACTATATTTCCGTGACTTGAAAAACACGCCTAATGCATTTGCCTTGCCTTCAGGTCAGATTATAATTACTGATAAGCTCATTGAAATGGCAGACAATCAGCAGGAAATTGATTCGGTGTTATTGCATGAGATTGGTCACGTCGTGCATCGTCATGGTTTGCAACAACTTATTCACGGTTCCATAATAACAATTGCAATTACAATGTTTGCAGGTGATGCAACTGCAATAGAAGAAATGGTGGTTGCATTACCCGTATTTTTATTGGAAAGTCACTATTCTCGTAGTCATGAAAGTGAGGCGGATGAATATGCCTTCAAGCAAATGGTGAAGCTTGGTATTGATCCTATCTACTTTGCGAATATGTTTGGAAAGATGGTGGAAAAAGAATCGTCAGATACAGTTGAAAAATACGGTGAATTCTTATCAACACATCCATCTTCACCACGTCGTATGCAACGAGCTAGAGAATATTCTGCTAAATATTTTCACAGCAATCCTGCTCAAAATTAAGTATAACTATAGTTTTTCAGATAAATAATTTCACACCGGGGCAACCACAAGGGATTGCCCCTA
>LUTY01001799.1 GCA_001640045.1 Candidatus Thiomargarita nelsonii
TCGATTTTGGCTCAAACACGAAAAATTGGAGGTCGTCAAGAGTGGTGGGGGTAGGAAACCAACCATTTGGAATGGCATTGAACGAAGCGTCAAATTTCCAACGGGAGACACCCCCAGAACCTTGGTTGTTCGAGACGAATAGCTCGTTCCACGGGCTAAAGTCTAAGCCAATAGGCCCGTCTGACCCGTTTCCAGTGATTTGTCTATTGGGCGACGCATTGCCCATGTCGTCGAAGATAAAGCGCGAAATGCTGTTATTTCCGGCATTGGCGACAAAGAGCTCGCCCCATGGGCTAAAGGTCAAATCGTGTGGATTGTCCATTCCCCCGCCAGTGATAACCCCATTTGGTATGGCGTTTCCCCTATCGTCGAAAATGTAGCGGTTGATTTCGTTTACGCCGCAGCATTCAGTGACAAATAGCTCACCAGTTGTCGGGTTTATCGTGATACCACGAGGCGCAGTCCCCCCAAGTCCAGCAGTTATGGTGCCGTTGAGAAAAGCGTTTCCGGCAGTGTCAAAGCGGAATCGTAACACATTGTGGCCGCCCCCTTGCGCGATGAACAACTCACCGTGCCTAAAGACGGCACCGTGGGGGCTACTGAAGCTACTTGATGTAATAGTGCCGTTAAACAAGGGAGTGCCTGCGGGATCCAATAAACGAGAGACTGAGCCGTTGCCAGGCGAAGGAGTACCTACATTCACTACGAACATCTCCCCAGTTTCGCTGAATGCGATACCAAAAGAGTTATCGAAGCTTGGAACAGTGATTGTCAGGTCCAAGGTGGGGAGATCAGTCGATCCTCCCACCTCATAACGGAACACCCTGTTGGGGGAATCCCCGCTTGGGGACGATACAACGAAAAGCTTCGCAGCTTGGCTGGGGCTCGCGGTACCCAGGGAGACAAACAATCCTGCGGTGACGCACAGGATAAGGCTTTTCTTTAACATATGAGTTTTTCCTTTATAGCAAACTTGGGAATTGGGCCTACAAATAGACACCCTAAAATGTGTAATATAACACACATTTACTAATATCAGGTGAGATTCTATTGCCGGCGATGATTGCATCCGGCACATAGACGAAGCCATACGGCGCCGTTTAGTACAGCATTAGTATCAGAAATAAAACAATGCAGGCGTTGTAAGTATTTTAGATAAACAAAAAGCGATAAGCTAAATTATCTAAATCATCATTTTATCGTTCCCACGCCCAGCGTCAATGCCATTAAGTTAAACGTTCGTAGTAGGCGATTTATCGCCTACCATGACAGAAATAGGCGATAAATCGCCTACTACGAACTTAGCATTCTCCTTAACTTAATGGTATTGACGCTCTGCGTGGGAACGATATTTTTGCGGCACGATATGGCATTGACCCTACAATAGGCTTTTAAAACCGGTTCTAATCCAAAAGTTCTATTTCATATTCCGCACAACATTGCTTTACCTCATCCCTTGCGCCCGGTGATATAAAAATACCTTGTACTTGTTTATCTGGATTTTGCAACTGTAGCAGTTTCACTTTCCGGGCAAATTGAGCGACATCTGTTCCCACCGCACTGGCTTTGACTTCAAAAACAGTCAATTGACCATTTTCTGCAATAATATCAACTTCGATAAATTTACCTTTTCTTAAATAAATCAGCCCTTCAGTATCCTCAAATTGTTGGCGTAATTGGATGGTTTCGGGTAAAACCTCACGATTTTTTAAGCCGTAGCTCAAGCCCAAAGCAAACAACTGTTCTAGTGCTTGCCCTTTTTCGTCTCCCAGATTACCCGCTATGATTTTTAACCAGGCATCAAACTGAGTGATTTTTTCGTTTGTCCTTTCCACAGTCGATTCCACCTTGATCATATGACGTTTGAGATCAAGAAAGTCCTGATGTTGCTTGTCAAGGCGTTGATCAATTTTGTCAAAACGTTGATTCATTTCTTCGCGCTGCCGTTCAAGTTGCCGTTCTGTCTGTTCAATGTGTTGCTCAATCTGCTCAGATCGCTGTTCAAATTGCGCCATGCGCTGTTCGTTCTGCTCAGATCGCCGTTCAAATTGTGCCATGCGCTGTTCAACCTACTCCAGGCGGTGCTCAACTTGCTCAATGCGGTGCTCAACCTGCTGAAAATGCCGATGCGTATCTTCACGTAGCAATTTGAGTTCTTCCAAGATGCGAACGCTTTCATTTTGCACCGGCAATTGGGGGGTAACGAGACTTTTGATAGTGGTTGCAATTTCAGGTTGTTGATATAATAATTGCGGTAAAATCTGAATCATGTAATTTTGTATTTGACTCAAATCTTTTTCTGTTAGCATGTTTATCTCCTAAATAATTGTCAGAATCAAAATTTGCAGAATTTAATTTTAGAATTAACAGAATAAAAGCTAGCTAAAATCATTAAGGATTTAGGATTGATGCGAAAACGCTAAATAAAGTGGCTTAATACCGCGAAAAGCATTTATTTTTAATGAGTTAATTTTCATTAAGCTTAGATAAGTAGTAGGACGCGGAGCGTCCAGGCAGGCATTCCCACGCAGAGCGTGGGAACGAGAAGAAAAAAATTTCTGGTTCAGTACTTAAAACGGCGGATATGTCATTAATCGCAAATCAACGCCTATTCAAGAACGGCTCGGTTTATCCGCAGCGGCACGTTCATCCTTGTAGTTATTTTTTGTTATTGGATTTTTTTTTGAGGTGAAAAATCCTATTTATTCAATAACTAGGATTTTTTTTTTACCTTTTTAAAGGAACTACACGGATTAGTTATAATAAAGGATAAAAATTAAAAAAATTCTGGCTGTAAATTTTCCTGTGATGGACTACAAAACACCGTGCTGATGCAAGGGATATTGTGTCATTTAGACAGTCATTTATAGCTCATCACAGTAAAATTTACAGCCAGAAAAAATTTAATAATCAATGGGTTTTGACTTATCCTTTTTTATAAACAATCCATGTAGTTATTTAAAACCCCTATTTCAAAGGCAAGTCCTTCACTTGAGAAGAAGTCAAAGCCTCTGGCAGCACCGAGCTTTCTCCAAAACTCTCCGCTAGGGCTGCCGCTGC
>LUTY01001789.1 GCA_001640045.1 Candidatus Thiomargarita nelsonii
ACTTTGGCACTGATAATCTCGAAGGATTCATATCTCGCGGTAAAGTTTTCCCGTTGTAGATAAGGACTAATACCCTTGTTATAGAGATCATTCAAAATCAGAGTCTGATGATTATGACTATCAAAAAGGCTAATCATCGGACACGTCTCAGCAATAAAATAAATCAAATAATGTTCGATGATCCGCAGCGCGAGCAGATCGGGGGTTTGAGGAAATTGTTCTTGATATTTCGTTTTAAATTGCTTGAGTTCGACTCTCGTTTTGGGTTCGCTTGGCTCGATTTCCTCAAGCTGCATATTTTCAATACCCTTTTCATTCAAGACAAAATCAAAGCTTCGCGCCAAGTAACGCCCTTGATGTTGAAATTGACTGTCAACATGGACTTGTTTAAACGCCTTTAACCACACAAATCGACCAATTCCTTTGCCACCTTTAACTTTTTTGAAGGTCGAATCAGAAGTTTGAAATGAGTCAAAATTGTCTGGTGTAAAACCAATACCATTATCTTCAACAATAATATTAATGACTCCTTGCTTGACATTATCAAGATAATCTTTTAGCGATTTTCTTTGGTTTACGAGCCGGTCCAGTAGCGATTCTGCAATTTATTGTCGTACAACAACCACACCATTGGCATCACCACAAATGATGTCTCCTGGGTTGACAACAATACCGCCG